>DORQ01000077.1:0-20866 GCA_003514205.1 Acidimicrobiaceae bacterium | reverse complement strand
AGACACCTCAACTGGAAGCTCTGCCACAGAAGACTCCACCGCTGGAGAGTCCTCAGTCATCCCGGCAGCCGTGGACTCATCCAATGAATCCTCTACCCCCATGGTGGCCCGAAGCTCTGCAAGGTCCGCATCAGGAGTCTCGATCAAATTCTGCGCAGCATCAGCCGCTGCCGTTCTGGCGGCAGGTACGGCCAGATCAAGCTCGGCGAGTACTCCGTCAAAGAACTCTCGGGCAGTTGCCATCGACTCAGCGAGAGAGTCCCTCCCCGCACGAAGTGCCTCAAGTTGCTGGCGAGCCAGATGCCGCTTTGAGGCGCAATCGCTCAGAATCGAATCCCGGGTATCCCTCGCCTCCTTCACCATTTCACGACCGCGAGCACGTGCGGCCTCGATCTGCGCATCAGCATGCAGGATCGCATTCGAGAGAATCGCGGCGCTATCTCGCTCAGCGGCAGCCACATGCTGCGCGGCCTGCAGAGCTGCCGACTGCCGAGCCTCCTCCGCATCGAGGCGTGCCTCATCCAGAGTCTGGGTCGCCAGCGAAACAATTCGCTCCGACTCGGCCTCAGCGAGAGCGGTCTGTTCCGCCAGCACGGTCTCGGCCGCAGCGAGCTTCTCAGTTGACTGCTGTTCGGCCGAATCCCGAAGCGCCGCGATCTCCTGGGCCGCTTGCTCTTGGAGCCGAAGCCGCTCCGCCTTCGAGCTACGTTCCAACTCGGCAACCTCAGCTGCTGACTCCTCGCGAAGTTGAGCAACCTCGGCCTCGGCCTCAGAGCGCATCGACTCCGTTGCCTTCCTCGTTGATTCGCGAAGTTCAGCCATCTCGCGTTCTGCAGCATCTCGAGTTGCGGTTGCAGAGGCCACGAGTTCAGAGGCCTCCAACTGCGCGTCGCGAACGAGGCGCTCCGCATTCTCTTGTGCTTTGCCGCGGATCTCCTCGGCAGCGCTGCGCGCAGCATCAATAACTCTCACCGTCTCATCACCCAGCACCCGACTCAGAGTCGCTGGATCTACAGAGTTCCGATTATCGAGTTGGCGTTGCAGGTGCTCTGCTTTTGCCACCGCCTCCTGTTCATCGGATCTGGCGCGTCGAATTTCATCAATCAAATCCCGAAGGTGCGTCGCAACCTCTGATGGATCGAGGCCCTTTCGAACCTTCGCGAACTCGCGCCGCGCTGCCGAGTCGATGTCTATCATTGGCCGCCCTCTACCCGTCTCCGACATGAGGGGAATGCTACGGCGATATCAGAGCAATGTCGGGTATACCGTGCCGCAGTAACGCTCGGCTATTTCTCCTCTGAAATTGTGAACTCGCCAAGTCCCTGTGGTGCCAAAACCTTGATCGCATCTTGAATGCTTCCAACTGGGTACAACTCGATCGAGTCCCCAGCGGCCTTGCGAAGCTCACTCACGTCCTTCGCAGAGGTTTCATTCGGGTAGAGGAAAATCGTCGCTCCCTCAGATTTCGCGCCAAGTACCTTTTGGGCAATTCCACCAATGGGACCGACATCGCCGGCGGCATCGATCGTGCCAGTGACCGCAACAATTCGCCCACCACTGAGATCACCAGGAGTCAGTCGGTCGACAAGGCCAAGTGTCCAGGCGAGCCCGGCTGAGGGCCCCAGCACCTCACCCGAGTCGAATTCGATATCAAACGGAAGGTCGACCTTCTCCCGAAACGTTGACAGCGCAACGCCGAGATAACCACGGCTCGTGTCTTGTGGATTCGAACCGAGCGGGATTGTCACCTCATACGCCTGGTCATTCGTCGAGGAACGCAACCCGACCCGAACTTCCTCGGCGGCTTGGCGATTGGCAAGAAGGTTGGTGACATCTTCCACAGTGCCCACCTGCTGACCGTCAATTGAAACGATCACGTCGCCTTGCTTCACGAAGTTTCGAGCGGGCAGGTCGTCACTGAGCGCATCGATGAAGGCTCCTTGTCCCGAAACCTCAAGAGGATGGCCAAGAACATCGAACGCCACGACGAGCGCCGTTCGCTTCGACTCGTCCATCAGTTGCTGGTTGATCTTGCGTTCCTTTTCCTCGTCGCCTGCCGGAATGACGTCTTCGCGTTTTCGGACGTCGCGGAAGTCGTCGAGCCACGCCCTAGTCAGCAAGAACGGCGTTGCCTCCGACTGGGTAACGGTGGTGAAAAGAATATGACCCTCTGGGTCGAACGAGTCGTGGCCCGAGACCGTAATCAACGGCTCAGTCGCCGTGGCCTGGCCTGGCGAATACACGTAGTACGGCAGCGGAATGGTGACGAACCCGACCCCTGCAGCGAACAACACGCCACCTGCCATCCATCGAAGCACCCGCCGCCGGGGCCGAGTCGCTACGATGGTGCCAGCATCATCAGCAACGAGGACACTCCCCAACTCAGCCTCAGTGCCCGTCGGGACTGAGGAATCGTTCCCGTGCCGTTGAGAAAGTTCGCTCATGAGTAACCATCAGGCAGTAGTCGAGGAAATGCCAGAATCCAATCCGGACAACACTGTACCGACAGTTGCCAACGAGGACATGCGCAGCCCCTACGCGCTCGCTTCCACATCGCCGACTATCCGATGGCGGGAACGCCTCCGAGCAGTCATTGGTCTCCTCGTCATCCTCGGCGGGCTTGCGTCGCTGTTCGCCGCCGCCGTTGGGGTGGTGGTCTTTTTGATTGGCCTCAAGTTAGGAACCTAAGAATCCGTCAAGGCTTCAAAAATGGAACGAGGGGCCAAGATCCAATCCTGACCCCTCACTCAGTTGTGCCGTATCTATCGACCGAAGAGTCCCTTGCGGGGAGGCGCTGGCGCTTCAGCTGGCACCGCGCCAACTGGCGAGTCGTAGCTCTGGGCCACTGCTCCGGGAACCGCGCCAGGTGCAGCGAACTCGGGAGGTGCGGGAAGTGAGGACAATCCGCCTGGGACCTCTGCGTACTCGGGTGCTGGCGGATAGGTGGGCACTTCGAATTGAGGAACCGAAATGGCGGGTTCCTCAATTGGCTCAACTACCGACAGAGGCGGAGCGGGATACTCCTCCTGAATGGCTGGGGTTTCTACGACAGGGGGCAGCGAAGCATCCGCGTCGCCCTGGCCAGCCATTGCTACCTTGTAGTATGGGCGGAAATCGAACATCAATTCCTCAAGACGAAAGATCCTCGAGTTCTCGACATCCTGCTCGTTACGAAGTCGCTCCACGAATACAACTGCCTGATCGAGTGTCTCGAACTGGTTGTAGCCGGGGGTTCCGTCCGTGGCCTGAAAGATAACCATGTGCGACATGCGCGCCTCCACTGTCTAACGATTCGGGACGGAGTATAGGCTCGGTTTGTGAGCCCGAACCAGAGAAACTTTTCGAATCGTGAAGTCGTCGAGTCAGGATTCTCTGGGAATATGCAAGAGGCACTCAGATATCTGGACAGCACCGAGGATGTAGCTCGTGCATACGCATTCGGCGCCTTGTGTCGAATGGATTCACTCGAAATTGACCACCTCACCGCTGCCTTAACTGACCCAAGCCCGCTCGTTCGACGCCGCGCACTCCTCGCCATTCCAGACCGCTGGGGAGGCGACTTCGATGCCGAGATCGACCTGCCTTCGCGACTCCGCGATACCGATGCCAGCATCCTTGAAGTGGCCTGTTATGTCGCTGGAGAGTGCGATCCCACGACCGAAGCGATCCTCGATCGACTCGAGGAAATCGCACAGCACCATGACGAAGACCTGTGCCGGGAGAGTGCCGTCGCAGCACTCGGATCATTGGGTCAGCAACGAAGCGCGCCGATAGTTGTTCGGGCGTGCAGCGACCGCCCCACGATCCGACGACGGGCAGTCCTGGCCCTGGTGGCGTTCGACGGGCCAGAAGTGGACAAAATGCTTCGCGAACTCACCAAAGACACCGACTGGCAAGTTCGCCAAGCTGCTGAGGAACTCCTCAGCATTGAGTGAGCCCAGTCGCTGAAAGAGCGCAGACGCGACGGTGGCGGTCATCCAACCGGATGCCCGCCACCGTCCTCAATCTCTATGACGCCTCGATCTCTCGAGGCGATTCCTCATCGGGCTACTTGCCCTCGAAGGAGTTTGATTTGCCGGCGTATGAGGTCATCGGTGTTACTTCAACCCACTCTCCGGCGGTGCGTTTCACAATTCGCAGATCCTCAAGCGCCCACGGGTCCTCATCGCCATTCGTGGTGGCACTGACCTCATCACGGAGCAACCCGAAGTTGACCCCGTCAAGGGAGTAGGCCGTGTTCATCACACCAGCTCGACTGACCTCGGGGGACTGTGCGAGAAGTTCGCCGAACATCGCTCCAAAGTTCCAGCCAATGACCGCAATACCGCCCTGAAGATCATCAGCAGAGATACCCGCCGCGGCACCGTCGGTCAGGAACGCCTGAACCCGCGGGTTCGCCTGGTCAGTGGCTCCACTTGGATCAAGTGTTGCCTGCGTCGAGAACACTCCCTCGTCCTTGCCACCAGCAAGACTCATCGCTGTCTTGGAAGCACAGGTCAGCGACACGTAGGTCATTGGTGTCCAATCGGCGGGCATGAAGGTCAGGGTCCGTGGGCAGGGCGTGCCACCGATACCAACGAAGAACACATCCGCTTTTGAACTCGCCAACTGGGCGACCTTGGATTCGGTGCTGGTTTCTGTCAACGGGTTGAACGGCTGCTCAGCAACGATAGTGATCTCAGTGCCCTCGATCTCCTTCTTCAGGGTCTTCTGATAGGCCTGACCGAAGTCATCGTCCTGATACAGCAAGGCAACGGTCGCTGTGGGCTTCGTTTCCTTGAGGTACTCGGCGAAGGCGTGGGCCTCAGTGGCGTAGGAGGGAAGGCCGCCGATGAACCACGGGTACTCATTCGCCTTGCCCCACTCAGTTGAGCCAGTCGCAAGTGCGATGGAGGGGATGCAGTTCTCGTTCATGTAGTCGCGAACTGCGAGGTTGTTCGAAGTGCCGATCTGGCCGACGATAGCGAACACGCCGTCCTGCTCCACAAGCTTCTTGACGAGGCCCGGGGTCTTTGCGGGGTCGTACGCGTCATCTTCTTTGACGAGTTCGAGTTTGTAAGTCTTTCCGTCTCCTGCCTTCACTCCGCCTTTGGAGTTGGTGGAGTCAACCCAGCCCTGTAGGCCTGAGGTGACCTTGTCAAAGATGGAGTACGGCCCAGTGGCTGGTCGAACGGTACCGATCTTGATCGTGTCGCCAGTGATCCCTTTGGTTCCCTCATAGTTGGTGCAATCATCATCAGGATTGATGAAGGCCGCTGGAGCGTCACCCTCATCGGTTGCCCCATCCGCTCCAGATGTCTCGGTTGCGGTGGAGGGCTTATCCTCCGCGGCGTCATCCTCTTCGCGACCGCAGCCAGCGGCAACAAGTGTGCCAGCGATCACCAGCGCGGTGAGCCGAGTCGCAAGCACGCGTCGCGAACCTCTTGAACTTGACGGGGTCATTGATTTCCTCCTGTGGTTTCCACAATTGTTTCAGGTTTTTTGTGCCCTGCTCGGTCACTGTGTCGATGTCGCTTCCGGCGCACTGCAGCTGACAGACGACGCCACAACCCAACGATTCCGCCGGGTTCGGTCAACATGAGCACGATCAGCAACCCACCCAGGATGAGCGGGGTCGACGCCTTGAGATCCTCTGGCAATTCGGGAGTGAGTACGTTCAGGAAAAGTCCGTACGCGATGGCTCCAATGGCTGGCCCGATGATGCTTGCCGCCCCTCCAACTACCACCGCGACCAAGAAGTAGAGCGAGGTCTCAATCGTGAATGATCCTGACGCAATCCGAGGCTGGTCGTTCGCAAGCGCCGCAAGACCGCCACCAATCCCCGCGAGCGCACTGCTCACTCCGAAGGTGATCACCTTTGCCGACGCAACGTTGACACCGCTCACGGCAGCAGCAACCTCGTTATCGCGGATGGCCACCAGGCTTCGACCGAAGCGACTCTTCACAAGGTTGCGAACGAGGATGAAACACACAAGCGTGATGGCAAGGAAGAAGTAATACTTCCATTGATCAGTGGCCAGCCCGCTGCCTTCTGGTGGAAGGAACCGAACCGGCTTTTCGCGAAGACTTCCACGATAGATCTGCGGCGACGTGATCGAGAGCCCCGTGCTCCCGCCTGTGGTCTTCGAGAACATCTCCAAAATTTGGGGAAACAACGTCGCCACAGCAAGCGTCACCAGCGCGAGGTAGAGGCCTTTGATCCGAAGCGCTGGCAACCCAATCAACACACCGATGAAAAAGCAGACCACCGAAGCACCAAGAATCGCCCCGAGGAAGCCCCACCGCCAGTTGGTGATGAGCAGCGCCGTGGTATAGGCACCCGCCCCATACAACGCACCGTGGCCCACCGAAATCTGTCCGTTGTAGCCCGTGAGCAGATTGAGTCCCAATGCCGCAATAGCTAGGGGCATCCATTGTGTGATGGTGCCCACCCAGTAGGAATTCAGTTGAAGCGGGAGGACTACCAGGACAATCGCAGCGACAATCCATGGGGCTCGTGCTTGAAGATTCTTCGTCATACGCGTTCCACCCGCTTGGTTCCAAACAGGCCTTGGGGCCGAATGAGTAGCACGATGAGAATAAGAATGAAGGCCGGGGCCAACGGCATTTTGGATGCGAAATCTCCGAGGTTGTCGTCGAAGTAGGGCAGAACATCGGTCAGGACCCCAATGGTTAACCCTCCAACCACTGCGCCAACGAAGCTGTCGAACCCTCCCAAGGTGATTGCGGCAAAGCCGTAGATCAACGCAAGTTGCATGAGGTTCGGACTTACTGCGCTGCTTGGCGCGAGAAAGGTGCCTGCCACTGCTCCAAGCGCTGCGGCAAGTCCCCAGCCAATCATGAGCACCTTGGTCACTGGTACGCCAACGAGGCCAGCAGATTCGGGGTTTGAAGCCACGGCTCGCATCGCAAGGCCAATCTTCGTCTTCTGGAAGATGAAGTAGAACACCAGCGCCTCGATCCCCAACACGAAGACCGCTCCCAGCTTCTGCCAGGCAACTTTGGTGCCAAACAAGTCAACCTGGCCACCACCAAAGAGCTTGTCAAGATCCTGATCGGTGGTCCCCCAAATCAACTTGGCGAGCGCGTGAATTCCGAGATACAACCCGATCGTCACAATCACTACGGCCAGCGGCTTCTCATGGGGATCACCAACTGGTCGAACGATGACTTGGTGTACCAACGCGCCAACCAGAAAGCCCAGAACCATGCCGCCAAGCAATGCCAGCGGCAAGGGCCAGCCAAGCTCAGACAGGGTCCACACCAAGAAGGTAGTGAACATCGCCATCTCGCCCTGAGCGAAGTTCAACAACCCAGTCGAGCGATAAATCACTACAAGCCCCAAAGCGATCATGGAGTAGATCGCTCCATTTCCGAGGCCGATCATGAAGAGATTAAAGACCTCAGACATCAGGCACCTCCGAGGTACGCCCGGCGAATGGACTCATCACCGCGTAGATCTGCCGAATCACCAGAGCTCACAATGCGGCCTGCCTCCAGCACGTAGGCCCGCGATGCGAAGTCGAGTGCAAGGTTGGCGTTCTGTTCCACAAGAAGCACTGCGGTACCAGTGGAGTCAACGAGTTCTCGCACCTTGGTGAACACCTCACGAGTAACGAGGGGCGCTAGGCCCAATGATGGCTCGTCGAGGAGCACCAACTTGGGCCGACTCATGAACGCTCGAGCGATGGCCAGCATCTGCTGTTCGCCCCCACTCATTGATCCAGCGAGCTGATCGCTGCGCTCGCCAAGGCGCGGGAAGGTCTCGAACCACATGGCGATATCGGACTCGACGTCTGGATCCTTACGGGAGTACGCACCGATCCGGAGATTCTCCAACACAGTGAGATCAACGATGGTTCCTCGACCCTGCGGCACATGCGCAACGCCTGCGGCGCACAACTTCTCGGGTCGGTGCTTACCGAATTCAACGCCATCCACACGAATGCTTCCCTGCGCCTCAATCATTCCCGACAAGGCACGAAGCGTGGAGGTTTTGCCGGCACCATTCGCGCCAAGAATGACAACTGCTTCGCCGGCCTCGACCCGGAAGTCCAGACCGAACAACACCTGAACGATTCCGTACCCTGCTGTCAGGTTGGAAACTTCGAGCAGGCTCACGAGGTTGCCTCTTCTGGCTCACCCAGATACGCCGCGATGACCCTGGCATTCGACTGAATCTCTTGGGGAGTGCCCTCCGCGATCTTGCGACCAAGTTCCATCACCACGATTGAGTCAGATACCGACATGACCATCCCCATGTGATGTTCAACGAGCAACACCGTCATGGAGAACTCGTCCCGAATAGAGGTGATCACTGACGCGAGTTCATCCACCTCGGAGTGGGTGAGCCCTGAAGCAGGTTCATCAAGAAGCAATAGCCTCGGATCACTCATGAGTGATCTCGCCAACTCGATCCGCTTCAAGGTCCCGTACGGAAGTCCTGCGCAACGCGCCGCAGCAAATCTGTCGAGATCAAGGCGTTCCAATACTTCTAACGCCCTCGTCCGAGTCCTCGTCTCCTGCGAGCGGAGGGGGAACCAGCTTGCGGCGGCCCACACTCCACCCCGAGTGCGAGGATGAGCACCAATCATGACGTTGTCGAGAACGGACAGGCCAGGTACGAGCGCAAGATTCTGGAACGTTCGTGCGATTCCGTTGGAGGCGATCTTGTGTGCCGGAAGTGCGAGAAGGTCTCGGCCTGCGAAGGTCACAGATCCCGAGCTCGGCTGATACAGCCGGCTCACGACATTGAAGAGTGTGGTCTTCCCGGCCCCGTTGGGCCCAATCAGCGAGCAGATTCCGCCCTCTTCAAGAGAGAACGAGAGCCCGCCGAGGGCAATGAGCCCTCCAAACCGAACCTCAATGTCGTTCACTTCAAGTAGCGACAAGTCCTCAGTCCTCTGCACCAACGTTCCGGAATCCACCCTCCGGCATATCTACAGTACTGCCAATTCACCGCAGAATCGGGGAGGCTTAGCGACGGCCGTCCAGAAAGATCGGCTTCAGCGACTCATACTTGTCCACGATTCGACCCGCGCCGAGAACGACCGCTTCAAGGGGTTGCATGACCAACTGCACGGGAACCCCGGTCGCGTTGGCCAGCCTGACGTCGAGCCCCTTTAACAGCGCACCACCACCGACCATATGAATACCCTGAGATATGAGGTCTTGTGCCAGTTCGGGCGGCGCTTCCCCAAGGCAACTCACTACTGAATCCACCATGGCCGATACCGGCTCGGAGATAGCTGCGCGAACTTCCTCCGGCGTCAGAATCAAGGTCCGTGGTAAGCCCAACATGAGATCTCGTCCGCGGACTTCGGCACAGACCTCATCCTCAGTCCATTCAGCGGAACCAATCGCTATCTTGATTTCCTCTGCAGTCTGCTCGCCAATAGCAATGCCATACTCACGGCGGATGTAGGTAACGACGGCAGCGTCAATATCGAAGGACCCAACCCGAACAGCCTCAAGCGCCACAACCCCACCCAATGAGACCAGTGCAGTTTCAGAGGTGCCGCCGCCGATGTCCACGACCATGTTCGCAATTGGCTCGTTGATGGGAAGCCCTGCACCGATGGCCGCAGCCATCGGCTGATCAAGGAGGTGAGCGTCTGCAGCGCCTGCGCGCTTGGTCGCCTCAATCACTGCCCGACGTTCAACGGCGGTGATCGCCGAAGGAACGCAGATCACGACTCGTGGCCGGTTAAAGCGACTCACCCCAACTCGCTTCAGCAGCAACCGAATCATCTCTTGAGTCACCTCAAAGTCGGTGATGGCCCCCTTTCTCAGGGGTCGCACCGCAACGATGTAACTCGGAGTTCGGCCGATCATGTGCCAGGCCTCACGCCCCATTGCCAGCACTTCGCGGGTCCGACTATTCAGCGCAATCACGGAAGGTTCGTTCAGGACGATTCCTTCGCCCCGCGCGTAGACGAGCGTGTTGGCTGTTCCAAGGTCAATCGCAAGGTCCCGAGCCACTAACGATCACCGTTCTCTGAGTTGTCCGCGTCTGTGGGCGCATGAGCCGGGCCCATCGGAAACAGCGGTGCAACTTCCCCGGAGTCGCGTAACCGCTCCTCAGCTTCCTCGCGACTGATTGGCTTCACGGTGCCATCAGATCGACTCGACAATCGTTCTGCTGGGTCATCTCTCGGAACTGAACGGACCACGGAGGCGTCGAGGTCCTGATCCGGCGAAAGTGCCTCCATCCGCCCGGCAAATCGGGCCACACTGTCATCGAATCCTCGGGGTCGACGATGGCGAAGCAGGACGACTGCGCTTGCGATGGTCGCTACGAGGACTGCTCCGACTAGAAACACGACCGGTGTGTTTTCGATGCCGATCATGCGGTATCCACACCCTCCAAGTGTTGCGCCTCAAGTCCCCAGCTGCGGCCGCCTTCCCAGGACTCCTGCTTCCAGATCGGCACGGAAGCCTTCAATGAGTCGATCCCAAACTCCGTGGCCGCGAATGCGTCGCGGCGATGGGGATGGGAAACTCCGACAAACACGACTGGCTCAGTGGGAACGAGGATGCCGGTTCTGTGGATCAAGGCAATCCGGGCAATCTCTGGCCAGGTTCGCCGCATCTGCTCTGCCAGTTGAACCAGTTTTGGTATCACCTGCGACTCGTAGGCCTCGAACTCGAGCGACGAGACCCCAGGTCGACCTTCCGAATGATCTCGTGCAACGCCGAGAAAGGAGACCACGGCGCCGCAGCTTGGTACCACCAGCCACTGCTCGTATTCACGCGGCTCCAACGTGTCAGCAGTCAGTTCTGCCCACAGGTCATCAGTACGAACACTCAACACGTCGACCATCGTAGGAGAGAATCCTCGGGACTCACAGAACGTCCTCCCAATGCAGCCGCTAGTCCAGAGCGCACACAACCGCAGTGACCGTTCACGGGGCTCCCAATTCGATAGCCTCAGCAGGTGCCCACAACCGACCCCCAACCACATGATCTCGGCCCTGAGGATCACTCGGAGGAAACATTTGGCACACTTCCCGACGCAGCATGCAGGACGTGGATCCACCCGGCCGAACTCCGGACTCGTTTGGCCATCGACCCGCTCAGCGCGATCGCATCCATCGAGCTACCCCTGCCGCCACACTGACTGCCACTCCGGCTACACCTACCACCGTGGCCCCCAGCGATATCTCTTGTCGACGGCGCGCGCTGAGTGATGACCACCAGCTCTCACGGTGGCCCACGACGAACGCCTCAGCATTGGTGTACATGGGTTCCCACCCGGTGGCTCGCAGCGCCGCGTTAGATACCACCCAGGACGAGCGGGTGTAGGGCAGGATCTCAGGTGGGGTCGAGGTGAGGTTGAATCGCCACCTCACCTTCGCCATCTGTTCAGCCGCAGGCTCACTCATCCGCACCTCGGCCACTCGCCCGACGAGCTCCAGTTGTTCTGCGGCACTGAGCGCACCGTCGGGCGCCACGTTAAAGACACCCGACAGCCGCGACCGCCGACAATGCTCTATCGCCCGGGCAAGGTCGATTCGATGAAGAAACTGACGGGGAGGGGCGGCATCGCCTACCCGTGTGCCGGCCGTGAACCACAGCGAGCGCTCCAACCAATTCACCGCTGAGAGGTCGGCCGAAACAGTCAGCGTTGGTCGAAGGATGACCAATCGCACCGCAGAGTTCCTGCCATGCCAGGATCGAACCAGATGTTCGAGTGTCGCCTTGTCTGCGGCGAATGAGACACCATGATCCGCCCGCAGGGGAGCCGACTCATCAAGTGCTTCGGGATTATCCTCTCGTGCCCCGTAGACCATTGCGCTGGACACCACGATGAGTTGCTCCAGGGTCGAAATCTCCGACAGTGCATCAAGCATTCGCTTCGCGCCGAGGAGGTCGACTCCACCGACGGTGGTTCCGTCGACCTCTGGACCGTCCAGTGGAGCGAGAAGTACGACGTCGCGAATGCCGTTGAGTTGGCGAACCAAGCCCTCGTGGTCACTCGCTGTTACACCACGAAACTCCGAGCCGTCCTCGGATGCAACAAGTTCCTCCAAGCTACGGGCAAGCTCTGTGTGTGGGCCGTCACAGGCCACGCGGCAGGTCGCTTCCACACCTTTAGGTCGCCTCAGGTTTCTTGTCACGTCCTTCACCTCAGGCTTCTACGATGCACATTGTGACCGATTCCAGTCCAAACGATTCCAACGGCGATGATGATGACATCTTCGCAGCCACCGCTGAGGGCTTCCAACACATGTTGGAAATGCTCGGGGGAGCTCAGGCACCCAGCTGGGAACAGGCCGCTCAGGTTGCAGCGGCCATCGCCTCAAATGGTGTCTCTGAAGCAAACATAGATCCGCTGGCACGGATCAGTTTCGAGCAGCTTGCCAGAGTGGCCTCGCTTCAGGTTGCTGCCGCGACGGGGTTTTCGCTGATTGAAAACGGACGAGAGATCGAGGTTGCGTTGATCACTCGGACTGAATGGTGCTCGGAGACGCTGAGTGCGTATCGATCGCTTTTCGAACCCCTCGCTGGCTCCCTCGGAGGTTCGATTCGGTTGCAGATGGGCGAACTCACTGAGGAGGACGTCGATCAAATTCGGCAGTTCCTGCCTTCCGGAGCCAACCTTGACCTCTCCAAACTCGTTTCGGCGTTACAAGGCGCGTTCGGCCCCGCCCTCGCAGCTGGCCTTGCCGGCACCGTCGTCGGGCAACTCGGATCACGAGCGTTTGGCACCTACGACCTTCCGATCCCCCGCCTGATGCCTCAGCACCTCTCAGTCATCGGCACCGCTCTCGACGAGTTTTCAGCTGACTGGGAATTGCCAGTCGAAGACCTTCGACTCTGGATGTGTCTGGACGAGTTGTGCCACCACGCGGTGCTGTCGGTGCCCCACGTCGGATCACAATTGAGCGAACTTCTCACCGAGCACGCGCGGAGCTTCTCGCTCAACGAGGAGAAAATCGGAAACTACCTGCAACAACTCGACCTCGATCCGTCCGCGCTTGCTTCCGGTAGTGGTTTGGAGGCTTTTCAAGCGGCACTGATGCAACCAGGCTTTGTACTGGACGCGCTTGAATCCTCCAAGCAAGCGGAACTTCGGCCTCGCATCGACGCGCTCGTGACCGCCGTGGAGGGCTATGTTGCCTGGACGGTCGATTCCATTGGATCGAGACTCATCGGTTCGTATTCGCAGGTTGCGGAGGCGTTGCGTCGACGTCGAATAGAGGCTGACCAAGCCACCCAGTTCGTCGAGCGCCTGTTCGGTCTCGAGCTCACGGCCGCCAAGCTCGACACCGGACGAGCATTCATTGATGGACTAGTTCAACGGGCAGGGGTGGAAGTGCTCACTGAGTTGTGGGCGAGCCGCGACTCGCTCCCAACTCCGTCGGATGTGGTCGCTCCAGGCTTGTGGCTCGCAAGAATGGGAATTGAGATCAGCAGCGAACTGGATCTTGGCGAAGGTTCCTTCGAGGTCCCCGACTTCCCCGATATTGAGGAGCAGTAGCCATCAGCCCCGCAGCGCCCCTTTCAGCAGGAGCACTGATCCAATTCCAGCAGCTACCCCTGTGAGGATTGAACCGAGCGCGACTGGGATATGTAAGGCCGTCGGCAGGATTGCACCAACCACCCATACCAGTTGGAAACGCGACTCCACGGCGGCGAACTGCCTGCCCCGTTCATGTCCCTCGTAGGCCCCTTGTGCGAGTGCATCGAACGCCTGCTTCGCGAGCGCTGAACACACCGCTACTCCACTGGCGAGCAGCATGAAGCTCAGGAGTCCACCACCGCTGAACGAGGCCACGACTCCAACTGCGCAGGCTCCAAGGAGCCCGAAGGTCAGGATTTTTGCCTCCTCCATTCGGCGCCGCATCCGCGGAGCCAAAATCGCTCCGAGGAACCCGCCCACCATGCTGGCAGAGATGACTGCTCCGAACCACCATTGCGGAGGTGGCCCATTCAGCCGAGGAACCTGAGTTGCTGGCGAGAGTCGGGCCATTGCCCGAATCGTCTCCTGAGCAGCTCGATCTGTGAGCGTGACTTTCGTGCCGGCGCCTCGCAGTTCGAAGGCAACCAGAAACGTGACGAAACCAACGATGCCTCGCAGGATCGACATCGCGCGGGCGGCAGACACGACGGAAGTTCCCGGTCCAACAGCCGAAGATGACCCACCACCAGACGCTGACCCACCAACCAATTCGGACCCACCACCAGACGCTGCCCCACCAACTGATTCGGACCCACCACCCGATTCCGAGATCACCGAGAGCAGTGGTTCGCCTCCCGGGCTGAGTCCCGGAAGCCGAATTGCCAAGGCCGTTGCAGCGCCAAACGACAACAACACCGCTGCGAGCACCCACTCTGGCCCAAGTTGCAGCAGCAGAACTCCAGGAAGTGCTACGAGCATTGCCGCAACTCCGCTGATGAGTTGCAGTTTCGAGTTCGCCTCCACCAAGTCCGCTTGGTCACCGAGTACTCCCGGAACGAACGAAGCCCTGGAAACTTGGTATGTCTTGGCCAGGACCAACATCGCGAACGCTGCCGGGAACAACGCAAGGCTGCCCGAGGCCGCCGCCGGGATCATCGCAGCGGCCACGATCGTTCGTGCTGCCATCGTCCACAGAATTACCGTGCGTTGTCCACCTCGAACCCGGTCAATCATGGGCCCAATCAGTGGGCCGACCAACGCAAACGGTGCGACCGTGAGCAACAGCCCCAGCAACACCTTCTCTCTACCCTGGGCTGGATCAACCTTGAAGAAGAGCGAACCTGCCAAGGCAACGGCGACCAAGGTCTCGCCGCACACAGCAACGAGGTGGCAGGCTGCGAGTCTGGCGTACCCCTCAGACCAATCGACGCCCTGCTGCCTGCGACGTCGCGACCTCACCACTGCCAGCCAAGGTTCCTCTGCTGCAACGGCCGATTGATCCTGATCCACTTCTGCCATCGTAGGAGTAGCTCAACGCCCACTGGCGCCAGGGAGCCTCGCGGGAGCCGTCCTACTCATTGATCGGCGGTGTTCCCCGCGACTCGGTCGATTTCGCCGACCGGAATCGATACCCCACACCGCGAACGGTCAGAATCCGAGTTGGTTCGCCTGGGTCAACCTCGATTTTCGACCTCAACCGCTTCACGTGCACATCCAGTGTCTTCGTGTCACCGACATAGTCGTACCCCCATACCCGCTCGATGCACGTGGAGCGTGTGAGCACCCGGCCAGCATTCTCCATGAGGAGCAGCAGGAGTTCGAACTCCTTCCGTGGGAGTCCCAGTGTCTCTCCGCGAACGACCACCTCCCGACTTTCAACGTCAATGCTGCAGTCACCCACAACCACAACGTCGCCAGCAAGTTCTGGTTCCTCATGGGAGGAGCGTCTTCGCAGCACGGCCCGCACTCTCGCCACGAGCTCCCGAAGGCGATACGGCTTCGTCACATAATCGTCGGCGCCGACCTCCAGGCCGACCACGGTGTCGATCTCACTGGATTTCGCTGTGACCATGATGATCGGAACTTGTGATTTCAGACGGATCTCTCGACACACATCGAGTCCCGAAAGACCCGGCAACATGACGTCCAACAAGATCAGGTCCGGGTTGACTTCCTCGAATCGCTTGAGCGCCTCGGCCCCGTCTCGTGCAACCACAACGGTGAAACCTTCGCGAGAGAGGCCAACATCAAGGGCATCGATGTAGGACTCCTCATCCTCCACGAGAAGAATGACTGGTTGATTAGCCACGGTTCGATTCCTCGCTGCGCTGAATATGCTCGCCGCTGACAGGGTTCTCGACGGCCGAATGATTCGAGGGTCCCACTCCTCCATGAGGGAACACGTTCTCAGGGAGCAAGGGAAGCGAGAGAGTGAACACCGATCCTGTTCCCTCGCGAGAGTCCACAGTCACTTCTCCTCCATGGTTGTTTGCAATATGGCGCACAATTGCCAGACCGAGCCCAGTTCCGCCCGTCTCACGACTTCGTGCTCGATCCACGCGATAGAAGCGCTCGAACACCCTGGTGAGGTCTCTGCGCGGAATGCCGATGCCATGATCAGTCACCACAACGTCGAGCCAGGACTCTCGAAGCCGGGATTGCACCTCCACGGTCTGATCGGGCCGACTGTATTTGATTGCATTGTCAACCAGATTGGTAATTGCACTCACCAATTGGCGACGATCACCTAGCAGGGTTACTCGAGCGCTCTCAGACACCTCGATCCGCACCCGGCGCGACTCCGCTGCCGCACGCATGCGATGAATCACCGTCTCAAGAAGATCCGAAATCTCCAACGCCTCAATTTGAGTATCGTCGCCGAGCTCGATTCGGCTGAGTTCAAGAAGATCATCGATGGTGGCGCCCACTCGAGCAACCTCATCGACGATTCGCGAGGAGAGACGGGTGATGATCGCCTGATCCAGCTCACCATGTAATGCATCGGTGAGGAGGGCAACCGCCCCAACTGGAGTCTTCAACTCGTGGCTGATGTTCGCAACGAAGTCTCTTCTGACGAGATCCACCTTTCGTTGCGTGGTGATGTCCTCGATCATTGCCACCGCCGCGCCGCCCGTCCCATCTGACAACAGCGGAGCGCAACGAACTCGATAGCTCGCGGACGGCGGACCGCTCAGATCTATCTCGCTCTCGACGAGTTCGCCTCGGACAGCTGAGCGAAGCGAATCAATAACCTTCTGCTGCAGGAGCGCCAAATCGCTGCGCTGCTCGAAGAGGCGCTGGGCGGCTGGGCTCGAGAACGTCACTTCGCCGACCCCATTTGTCACAACCAGCGCCAGATCAAGTGCATCGACCGCGAGAACAAGATCAAGCCCCGCCGCCGGCTCAGCGTGAGGCAGTTCAGAATCAGAACCGAGCACCGAAGGCTCTGGTGATGCTCTCTGCGTCTGCCGAGTCCAGATCACGTCGACTGATACCCCTCAGGGTCGAGACCGGCTGGCTCCCCCCCAGCAGACTCAGCGCCCCCTGCGGCAACGGCCTCGTTCTTGCCGCGAAGTTCCCGCCGCGCAACAGCAGCGTGCTCAGGTAGCCACCCGCTCACCATGTAGGTAACACGCTCACCGATATTCACGGCATGATCGCCGATTCGCTCGTAGAAACGGCCGATCAGCGCAAGCTGGACAGCAGACCTCAAGCTCAGCTCGCTCGCCTGTTTGGCTGCGAAAACCGCTTCGACAAAATCCACCTGCATCTCGTCGAGTCGGTCATCAATGTCATCTAACGCCGCCGCGAGCCCTTCGTCGCTGCGAGAATACGAGTCGATGGCTTTGCGGGTAATCGCCGCTGCTTCGAGGCTCATATCCTCAATGAGCCCCCTCACTGATGGGTCGATGGAGACGTCATAGATGCGCCGCGAAGCCTTCGCAATGTTGACCATCAAGTCGGCACTTCGTTCAAGCTCGGTTGTGACCCGTAGGGAACTGATAATCATTCGAAGGTCGCCGGCCATTGGGTTTTGAAGGGCCAGCAAATTGATGCACGCCTCTTCGATCTCCAAGGTGAGAATATCGATGACGTCGTCGCGATCGATCAGTTGTTGGGCCGCATGCAGATCGCGGTCGAGCAGCGCTGCGGTGCCCACCGCGATGGTCTCCACAGCGAGTGCGCCGAGCCGAACAACATCCGATCGGAGCTGTTCCAAGGATTCGTGAAATTCAATTCGATGTTCAGTGGTTGTCATATCGCTACCTATCCAAATCTTCCGGTGATGTAATTCTCAGTTCTCACATCGGTTGGGGTTGAAAAAATTGTGGGAGTCGGACCAACCTCGATCATTCGGCCACGACGTTGGCCTGAAGCCTCATCAATCTCAACAGTGAAAAACGCCGTCCGGTCACTCACCCGAGCGGCCTGCTGCATGTTGTGTGTGACGATAATGATTGAGTACTCCGATTTGAGTTCCGCCATGAGGTCTTCGATTCGGGCCGTGGCAATTGGATCGAGCGCCGAGCAGGGCTCGTCCATCAGTAAGACCACCGGCTCCACGGCCAGAGCGCGGGCGATACACAACCGTTGTTGTTGCCCACCTGAGGTGCCGAGTGCCGGACTCTTCAGTCGATCCTTCACCTCGTCCCAGAGTGCCGCTTTTCGAAGCGACTGCTCCACAATGTCGTCGAGCTCACTTCGACGTTTGACCCCAGTCAACCTCGGACCGAACGCCACGTTCTCGTAGATGGACTTCGGAAATGGGTTCGGACGCTGGAACACCATGCCGATTCGTCTCCGAACCTCGACCGGGTTCACGTCGCGTTGGTACAGATCCACGCCCATGAAACGCAGGCTCCCGATCACTCTCGCAGAGTCGATCGAATCGTTCATTCGGTTGAAGCAACGCAGAATCGTCGACTTCCCGCATCCCGATGGACCGATAAACGCCGTGATCTCGCCCGCGGCCACGTCGATGTTGACCTCCTCCACTGCCAGGTGAGAGCCGTAAAACACACCGAGGTCGCGTGCTTCAAACACTGGGAGTACAACTGCCCCCTCCACATCGACACCAGGTTGTTCAACAGTTGACGTCACAACTCACTTCACTCCTGTGGAACCCGGGACGACACAACGTCAGCGCAACCAGAGAACACGGCCACGCTACGAGCCAACAATGGCGCGCAACTCGCTGTTTGGTGAACATGAGGTTAACGCTGCAAGACAGCCTACCCCCAGCGCAGAATTCCACCCGAGACCGCACACATGAGATTGTGGCTACGCCAAGCTCATCTTGCTGAGCGACCGATAGCCTGAATGGCGATGCAAGAGAGTGTGAAGCGTTTCAGCAACCGAGAGCTTTCGTGGCTTCACTTCAACGAACGCGTGCTCGACCTTGCCGCCAGGGAATCAGTCCCTCCCCTTGAACGTCTGAAGTTCCTGGCCATCTTCAGCCAGAACCTCGACGAGTTCTTCCAGGTGAGAGTGTCGGGGCTGTTGGAACGTGTCGATGCCGAGGTAATGAGTCTCAGCCCAGACGGGCTTTCCGCTCAAACCCAACTGCGCATGATCAGCGAACGCGTCGTTTCCCTTACTCGTCGGGCCGACGGAATCTTCCTGAATGAGCTCATTCCAGTGCTCGCCTCAGAGGGAATTCGGTTCTGTAGGTGGGCGGAACTCGACCGCGGCGATCAGCGGGAACTCAGCAACGCATTCGAACAGCGGCTCTTCCCTATTCTCACGCCATTAGCGGTTGACCCCGGACATCCGTTCCCATACATCTCAAATCTGGCGTTGAATCTCGCCGCAGTTATCACCGATCCAACGGATTCAGAATCCCGTTTTGCTCGAGTCAAGGTTCCCCAGGGCCTGCCCCGTTTCACCTCACTTGGTGACGGCACACGATTCATCCCCGTGGAACAAGTCATTGCAGCGCATCTGCATTTTCTCTTCGAAGGAATGGAAATTAGCGAGGCAGTCGCGTTTCGAGTCACCCGAGACACCGATATTGATCTCGAAGAGACACGGGCAGAGGATCTTCTCGAAGCGGTCGAGATGGAGGTGCAACGCCGGCGCTTCGGCGAAGCAGTTCGTCTCGAACTTCCAGTAAATGCGAGCGAGGACCTCGTTGAACGACTTCGAGTCGAGCACAAACTCGATGCCGCCCACGTCTACCGCTCCAATGCGCCAATCGACCTTGGCGGACTGTGGTCGGTATACGGAGTGGATCGACCCGACCTCAAGTTCTCGGCGCTTGGGCGACGAACACCGCGGGTATTTCGCGCGACTAGCGCAGAGCCACTCGACATGTTCGCCGTTGTGCGCAAAGGCGATGTGCTGGTCCATCATCCCTATGAGAACTTCGCCACTACCACCCAGGAGTTCTTAAGCCAGGCCGCAAGCGATCCCGCAGTCCAGGCCATCAAGCTCACGTTGTACCGAACCTCTGGCGACAGCCCCATCATGGCGGCGCTGATTCGAGCGGCCGACGCCGGCAAACAGGTCGTGGCGCTTGTCGAGGTCAAGGCGCGATTCGATGAACAGAACAACATCGAGTGGGCTCGACAACTTGAGCGTTCTGGCGTCCACGTTGTCTACGGCCTCGTTGGACTCAAGACGCACACGAAGGTTGCGATCGTGGCTCGAGAAGAAGGGGCCGACATCAGGGTCTACTGCCATGTCGGCACTGGAAACTACAACCCAAAAACTGCCACCACCTACGAGGACTTTGGCCTCCTCACTGCAGATCCAGGAATTGGTACCGATGTGCAGAGGCTCTTCAACTACCTCACGGGCTACGGGAGAGACGTGCAGTACCAGCGACTTCTTGTCGCTCCTCACAATCTCCGCACTGGTCTAGCAAAGCTCATTCGAAGCGAGCGCAAGGCGCATCGACGCTATGGCAACGGTTCCATTCTGATGAAGATGAACAGCCTGGTGGACCCCAATCTCATCGACGAGTTGTACGCGGCTTCAGCTGATGGAGTTCGGATTCAGCTCATCGTCCGAGGCATTTGTTGCCTTCGTCCTGGGCTCGTCGGGCTGAGCGAGAACATCATGGTTCGGAGCGTGGTGGGCCGCTACCTGGAACACTCTCGCGTGTACCGATTCGCACATGGCGCTGGCCAGGACCGTCCTGCTGTGTACTTCGGCTCCGCAGACCTGATGCCGAGAAACCTCGATCGCCGCGTCGAGGCATTGGTGTCAATCACCGACCCAAGTCTTGCTGAACGAATCGACACGGTGCTCGAGAGTTTGTTGGCAGACAACCAATGGAGCTGGGAACTCACTGGCTCTCACTGGAAGCGAGTTGACCCAGCAGCGGGCGAGGATCCCTTTGATGCTCATCTCCACCTTCACGCGCTCTCCGCCAACTGGACTATGCAGGAGAAGTAGCGACATGTCAGCACCGGTGCAGGCCGCAGGTGGGCTCGTGTTCGATGAGAGCAACCGACTGGC
>DORQ01000038.1:2090-7181 GCA_003514205.1 Acidimicrobiaceae bacterium | reverse complement strand
AACCCGAAACCAACCGAAACCTCCAAAATTCTTTCAAGAAGCTGGCGAAACGAGCGAGGAAATGGGGCCGATGCTGCCGGATTGGAAGCCCATCCGGCGGATGGCGCAGAGAATGTGAACCGGTATGGTTCGACGATGTGGCTTGGGGATATTGCTTCCCATGTTGGCGTGGCTCACTCCCGAGGGCGGAGGAGACTGATGGCGAAGTGTTCGGAATGGGAAGTCAAGCCACGCGCAGGATGTGTATCGAAATAGCGTGAAAGGACGCTATTTGGATCTACAGCGACGATCCTGCCGAACGAACAGGATTGTGTTGCACGACTACGGCTTCTCCTTACAGTAGAGCACGGCACGTTACTCACGGTAGGTGTCGTCGGCTGCATCAGCACAACGGAAGCCTAGTTGGCAGCCCTGTTGTGGCCTCGGACGCGATAGAGGAGACAGGCGCCACAGCACAGGATGGTTCGGCCGCCGGGGCAAAGGGCGCTCCAACGTTGCCGGAAGCGACCGTTTCGACAACCGTTGCTCGATCAGCACCCTCAATAGGACCGGGCTGATCCAGCATCTCGTCGACCACATCTCCCGAACAGGCGCTGTCAACACTCCCCCTTCGCTATGCAGCGGCAAACGCTGTAGCACTAACGCCGCCCAGCAGACCTGCTTCTTGGTCCCTCGATCACCGGTCAACCACAACTCAGGCTGCAACAGCAACTCCCCACGGAGATCGAATCTAGACTCGAACGCATGAGACACGTCCAACTGCACCTGGCGAAGCTCAGAATCTACGATCGTGATCTGCCGCTCCGCTACGCGACCTTGCAGGTGGTCTCGCGCTCGGGCGAGGCGAGGATGGACTGGGAGGTCGTCGCTACTACTGCAGAGGAGGAGCCTGTCGCTACTGGTGTCCATCCCTTGCGCTGCGAGCTCATTACAGGCGCCGACGAAAATGGCCTGCTCTCCGCTGAGGTGTCGGGAGACGCGCTGTTCGTCCGACGGGTCGAACAAGCCTTGGTGTTCCGGGGAGAGTCAGTGCTCACTGGATGGCAAGACAGCTGGCTACCAAGCGCCTAGTACTGCAGTCCCCTTCGGCACCCGGCCCGGTTCAACCCAGTTCAAGCAGCGGCTGAAACGGTGCTTCTGGCGCCCGCTTCGTTCCATGTTCGATGAACCACTCCGTGCCAAATGCCTGAGCAAAGGCATCGGGTGCCATCTTGAGAAAGAAGTCCTCCTCAGAGACCTGGCTGGCATGACAACGGATCGATTCGCGCTTGAGTTCCAAGAACTCGCTCACATCAATAGCGTGGGTGATCTCCTCAGCGAGAACGCCAAACGTTGTTTCGTCCAAATCGGGCATTGCAGCCCGTTCCTCCTCTGTGAAGAGTTCCGAGGCAGTGGACATCGACTCGATAATCGCAGTCCGATTCATCGTGGACTCGTAAATCCGGGCAGTGCCTGCAAGCTCGGCAGCGCGGATGCCAACTCGGTGAACCTGGATGTGGTCCGGATGCCCATAGCCTCCGTTGTTGTCATAGACCGTAATCGCGTCAGCTTGTTCCTCTCGAAGGATTGCTGCCAGGCGGTTTGCGGCCTGCTCGACATCAGCCTTCCAAAAACAATACGGGAATTCGTTCTCAGGGGTTCCAATCATCCCTGAGTCCACGTACCCGAGGAACTCCACACGATGAACGCCCAGCATCCTCGCTGACACAAGTGTCTCGTCGATTCTGCGCAGTCCGAGTTGCTCGCCTGGGGCGAGGAAGCCCTCGGCTACCTCTCCGCGCTCTCCCCGAGTCGCAAGTACGAGAACGACTCGATGCCCTTCAGCCACCGCCTTGGCAATGGTGCCCCCAGTGGCGATCGACTCATCGTCTGGGTGGGCATGAAAACAAACAAGGGTGGACATATTGCTCCAAGAGAGACGTCTGGTGACGCAATGAACTCGACGCCGGCCCCAGTGAACAGGGCACGGCTGCTTAGGCTACCGCGCCCGAGGACTTGGCAGCCGATATGGCATCAGAATCCATCCCCAGCCACTCCGCCAGAATCTCGTCGCTGTGTTGGCCAGCATGCGCTGGCGGCCGTGAGACTGCTCCGGGCGTTTCAGAGAAGCGAGGAGCGGGCGCCGGCTGCACAATCCCATTCAGCGTGATGAAGGTCTCGCGTTCAACGTTGTGAGGATGGAGGGGCGCTTCGTCCATCGACAAGACGGGAGCAAAACAGGTGTCGGTGTGTTCCAGAATCTCGCACCATTCGTCGCGAGTCTTCGTGGAGAACACCGCTGCGAACTTCTCCTTCATGGCTGGCCACGCCGATTTGTCCATCTGGTGGGGCAACTCGTCATCCGCGAGCCCGGTGAGCTCCAGAAGGAGTTTGTAGAACTGGGGCTCAATTGCCCCGATCGAAATCCAGCCTCCATCGGCGCACTCGTAGGTGTCGTAAAAGTGGGTCCCGGTGTCGAGCAGGTTCTTGCCGGGCGTGGTTGAATCCCAAATGCCCATTCCCTTGAACGCCCAAATCATCGACATGAGCGTTGCCGAACCGTCGATCATCGCCGCGTCTACGACTTGGCCCACTCCCGTGTGTTGGGCCGACAGGACCGCACACACCACGCCGAATGCCAACAGCATTCCTCCCCCACCAAAGTCGCCCACCAGGTTGATCGGCGGAGTTGGTTGGGCTCCGTCTCGCCGCAGTGAGTCGAGCACTCCTCCCAACGCGATGTAGTTGATGTCGTGACCAGCGGCCTGCGCATAGGGTCCTGTTTGGCCCCAGCCCGTCATTCTTCCAAACACCAGCTTCGGGTTTCGAGCCAAGCACTCGTGGGGCCCAAATCCGAGGCGTTCGGCAACGCCAGGACGGAACCCCTCAATGAGCACGTCAGCGTTCTCGACGAGGTCGAGGAGCACTGCGATTCCCTCAGGAGATTTCAGATCCAGACCGAGCGAGCGGCGCCCACGATTCAATGAGTCGCCGGGAGGGGTTGCGGGGTCGTAGCCGGCTACCTGATTCGCCCGATCCACTCGGATCACGTCCGCGCCCATATCGGCGAGCATCATGGCTGTGAACGGTCCTGGACCGATTCCCGCCACTTCGATGACCTTCAGGCCAGTCAATGGACCAGACATCCCTATTTTCCTTCTGCTCGAGCGATATGGGCAACGGTGAGGTCAACGTATTGACTCCAGAACCGCTGCGAGAGGTCATGGCCCATCCCGTCGATCTCCTCAAACGTGGCGCCCTTGATCAGTTCCGCTGTCCGTTTCCCTCCTGATATGTCGATGAGGGGATCGCGGTTGCCGTGCATCACCAGGGTAGGAACAGCCAACGCAGAAAGACCTTCACGACGATGGCCCGAGGCGAGAATTGCCCCGACTTGACGTTGAGTGCCGTCGGGACGCGAGGCACGGTCGAAGAGCATCGCACCTTTGATCGCCATGGCATCGGGATCGAAGACCTCGTCGTTGTTCACCAGTATGTGCGTCATCTTCACGAACTGGTTCACAGCATCGGCGCGATCCACGACCGGTCCCATCAGGTCCAACATGGACTCAAGTACCCCCTCGGCAGGTCCGCCGTAGCCGCTCTCCCCCGTCGTGGATTGCACGGAGGTCAGCGACTTCGCACGATCAGGGTGTTCGATTGCGACAGTCTGCGCAATCATCGCGCCCATGGAGGACCCCCACAGGTGCGCTGCGTCAATTCCAAGATGGTCGAGGAGACCAACGAGGTCGGCTGCCATATCGCTGAGGAGATAGCCGGGATCGGATCCGCCAACGGTGAGACCAGCGTCGCGATTGTCGAATCGAATCACGCGCAGGCCTCGGTCGACGAAGGAGTAGCACAGCTCCTCGGGGTAGTTGAGACATTGGCTACCTAACCCCGCTATCAACACCAACACCGGATCTTCTGGTGATCCAAACTCGTCGAAATAGATCTGGAGATCACCGTGAGGAGCACATGCCATGGCGATCATCGTTGCCGTTGTTGACCATCCGGTCAAGATTCCGGCGGTTCAGAATTCACTATGCTGAAATTTCCCGACCCGCTGGATTGGTGACACGTGCGATTCAAGGCCTTTGCCCCTGGGCGAGTCAATCTGATTGGCGAACACACTGACTACACCGGCGGGTTGGTGTTCCCGATGGCCATCGATCTCGGCACCACGATTGTGGGCGAGCGCACCGACGGAGAATTCGACCTCGACTCCGAACAGGAACCCGAGCGATTCCTTCTCTCCCGCTCTCCATCGATGCTGGCCGAGATCGAACCACGCTGGGGACGATACCTCGCGGCTGTTGCTCAGGAACTGCCAGAAACGGTCGGGTTCCGTGGCACCGTATCCTCAACGGTCCCACCAGGGTCGGGGTTGAGTTCCTCAGCGGCGCTGTGTGTCGCAACTGCAATGGCCCTCGGAGCCGGAGAGGTCCACGACGCGATCGGTATCGCAGAACTCGCACAACGAGCCGAGCGCGCTGCCACTGGCGTGCCGTGCGGTCTGATGGATCAACTGGCCTCAGCGGCGGGCGTTGAAGGACATGGACTGATGATCGATTGCCACGCGAAAACCGTGGCCCCAATTCCCATCCCAGCTGAGGCACGCATCCTCGTCGTCCACTCAGGCGAGCACCGACAACTTGAAGGCAGCGACTACGCAACTCGAGCCGCTCAATGCAGCGCTGCAGAGGCACAGATCGGCCCGCTCAGAACTGCAGCCCTCTCAGATCTTTCTGGCCTCGAAGATCCAGTCCTCGTTGCACGAGCACATCATGTGATCTCTGAGAATGCTCGCGTACGTGCGTTCGCCGACGCACTCACCGCAGGGGACCTCACGACCGCCGGTGAACTCATGAGCGCTTCACACGCAAGTCTCCGCGACCAATTCGAGGTGTCGACAGATCGCCTGAACCAGGTCGTCGCGTACGCCGAATCTCAACCGGGAGTTTTCGGCGCACGGCTCACCGGCGCTGGGTTCGGCGGTTGTGTGGTGGTGTTGTGTGCACCGGGCTCCACTCCGGTGATGCCCGGCTGCGAACACTGGGAGGTTGTCGCCTCCGCTGGCGCTCAGTGCATCGAGTTGGGCTGAGCCTGAGT
>DORQ01000038.1:282-1930 GCA_003514205.1 Acidimicrobiaceae bacterium | reverse complement strand
GGGCTGAGCCTGGCTGAACTGTGGCCTAGCCGCCCAGTAGGCGCTGCTTTTCTGCATCAAAGTCAGCGGCTGAGATGGCCCCGCGATCACGAAGATCAGCCAGCTTCTCAAGCTGTTCGGCGACGGAGAGCTGTGCTGATCCCACAACGGATTCAGCTGCAGATCGAGCTTCATCGCCGATCCGCGAGTACTTCCGTGCTTCATCGTCTTCCATCTGCTGGTAGATGACGTTCTGCACCCCTACTGGGTCATATACGTCGCTGAAGTTCTGCCGCGATCCCTCGCCCGCAGATTCAATCGCTAGGTCGCCGGCCTTCAGGATTCGTTCAAACACGGTTTGGCTGAAGAACACCGTGTTGATCCTGTCGAGAGGGATCTCAATGCCCTCCTTCTTCAGCACGCCTGTCCTGTAGATACAGCGATCACTTGTGACAACAAAGTTCGTTGTGCGCCATCCCATGACGCGGATCAGGAAGTAGATCAGCGCCGCAAGAATGAATGCGGCCATCAACCACTGCAGCGGGACGCGCGCATCAGTGTCCTTTGTGAGATCGCTGAGCAGAAAAGCTCCAGCGACCACCACCGTGCCGACCAGCATTGAGGCCCGAGGCATCAAATACCACCAGTGGGGGTGGCGGTCGAGAATGACCTGTTCGTGAGGACGGAGAAATCGCTTTGGGTATGCCACACGTTCAGGCTATCGCCCCATTGCGAGGGCAGGCTGGCTCTTCTGGGGTGGGCCTAGTATGCAGCCATGGCCTTGCCTCAACCCTCAGATGATCGAACCGCCCTTGTGACCGGAGCCTCCTCGGGATTGGGGGTACATTTCGCGACACAACTTGCTTCGGCCGGCCAGCACGTCACCCTGGTCGCCAGACGCGAGGATCGACTCAACCAGGTGGCCGAGGACATCCGCGCAGCGACAGGAATCACACCGCTCGTGGTGACTGCAGACCTGTCTGACCTTGAGTCGCGGAGCCGCGTGGCCGAACAGGTCGCGAGCAGTGGCCGATGGGTATCCATCCTCGTCAACAACGCTGGGCTCTCTACCTCGGGCCCAGTTGCGGCTTCAGATCCTGAAGCTGAGGTCACCATGATTCGAACTGACGTGGAGGCAGTTGCGCATTTGTGCAGCACCTTTGTGCCACCCATGGTGGAGAACCGGACTGGAGCGATTCTCAACGTGGCATCTACCGCAGCCTTTCAACCGCTTCCGGGCCAAGCAGGATACGCGGCCTCCAAGGCCTTCGTTCTTTCGTATACACATGCCTTGCGTTCCGAGCTCTCAGGAACTGGCGTGGCCGTCACAACCCTGTGTCCTGGCCCTGTTGAGACCGAGTTTGGCGAGCAAGCAGGCTTCACAGAGGAGGAAACCCATCTCGCTGCGCTGCGGTATCTGTACGTCTCACCCGAGTCGGTCACCTCCCAGGGCCTAGCGGGGCTTGCTGGCGGCCGAGCGGTAGTGATTCCAGGAGTTGGAAACAAGGTATCGGCCTGGTCAGGCTGGGCCATTCCACGACGAGTACTCCTGCCACTCCTGCGCTCACAACACCCGGCGATGCAGCGAGGAGCCTGAGTCACGTCGGCAGCCTGAATCCGGAAGCCTGAATTCGTCGGCAGCCTGAATCCGGAAGCCTGAATTCGTCGG
>DORQ01000038.1:0-147 GCA_003514205.1 Acidimicrobiaceae bacterium | reverse complement strand
CCGGTCAGAAGTTCACTGTCAGTACCTGCAAGTAGTGTCACCAAGGTTGAACGAACTTTTCACTACCAACCAATCGAACCCCGATGGCACCAATGCGCCTCTTGCCTCACGACCCACTGACCTGGGTCCGCTTGCGCGGGAGAACTC
>DORQ01000029.1 GCA_003514205.1 Acidimicrobiaceae bacterium | reverse complement strand
GTTGGAAGTGATCGGCCCGGAATCATGAGATTCCGGGCCGATCACGTATTCTCGACACATGGTGGAATTGCAGATTCTTGGTGGCGGCAAAATGGGCGAGGCGCTGCTCGGGGGCCTTCTCGCCGCGGGATGGTGCACCCCAGGTGCGGTTCGAGTTGTCGAGGCCTCCCAACTTCGCCGTGATGAACTGACCGCCCAGTTTCCGGGAGTGGAGATCACGGCGCTCCCGGGCGCTGCAACCTCCACAATTCTTGCGGTGAAACCAGGTGAGATCGTTGCTGTGGCGGCGGCCACAAACAAAGCCGGAGGCGGACGCCTCTTGTCGATTGCTGCCGGTGTGCGGATCGCGGAACTCGAGGCTGTGTTGTCGCCGGGAACCGTTGTGATTCGGGCGATGCCGAATACGCCTGCGCTTGTCGGACAAGGCGTGAGTGCGATTGCCCCAGGTGCTGCCGCGACCGAGGAGGACCTCGCGTGGGCCGCTGAGGTGCTGGGTGCGGTTGGCGTGGTGGAGCGCGTCTCAGAGGCGCAGCTCGATGCTGTTACCGCAGTGAGTGGAAGCGGCCCTGCGTATGTGTTTCTCATCGCTGAGGCGATGATCGAGGCAGGTGTTCTCGCAGGGCTCCCACGGCCCCTGTCAGAAACGCTCGCAATCCAGACGCTGGTCGGCGCATCAGCACTCCTCGCAGTGGGCGAGCACTCGCCAGCGGAACTTCGCGCAATGGTGACCTCACCGGGCGGAACCACAGCCGCTGGAGTCCGCGAGCTTGAACGAGGCGGTGTCAGATCCGCCATCCTCGACGCGGTGATGGCCGCCCGTGACCGCTCTGAGGAGTTGGGCGCATGACCGCGCTAGCTCATGACACGGTCACCCTGCTCACTGACTTCGGAACGGCGGGTGGCGCTGTGGGAGTGCTTCATTCGGTGATCCGCCAGTTTGCCCCCGGAGTCGGAGTGGTCGACCTGTCACACGAGGTTGCTCCGTTCGATACCCGTGGTGCCTCGGTGCTGCTGGCACGAAGCGTGCAGTATCTCTGTCCGGGGGTGATTCTGGTTGGTGTGGACCCGACTGTCGGTACGGGGCGGCGCCTCGTGGCCATTGAGGTGGCCGAAGGACGCGCAGTGTTTGTAGGGCCCGACAACGGTGTTCTTGCCGCAGGTATCTCGATGCTTGGCGGCGCTGAACGAGCTGTGTGCCTCGACAACTCGGAGTACCACCTCCCAACCACGGCAACCACCGCCTCCTCCCGAGATGTGCTGGCCCCAGTGGCTGGCCACCTGTGCTCTGGCGTGCCCCTGTCTGAACTCGGCTCCGAACTCGACCCCGCCGGATTGATGCCAGGGATCATTCCGATCGCACGCCACGAGGGCGCTGAGCTCGTCGCCGAGGTTCTTTCGGTTGATCGGTTCGGTAACCTTCAGCTCAACCTCAGCCCTGAGGACATTGAACTCGTTGGTGACCAACTCACGGTGATTGCTGCGGGCTTCCGGAGGTCCTTGCGAATCGCCGCATCCTATGAGGCCATAGGATCAGGGTTGGCACTTGTTGTTGATGCTGACGGCCTCATTACCGTGTGCGCCAACAGAAGTTCGGCGGCGGAGGAGCTTGGGTTGGGTATCGGCGACCCGGTCACTGTCACCGTGGACGAGGGCGACGCTCCAGCCTCAGTGGCAGTGTCTGTCAACCTTGGTCCGAGGCCGAAGTCAACATCACCCTCAGGAGGAATCGAGTGAGACGTGGGACGACTATTGCAATCGTGGTGTTGTTGTTGGTGCTCCTTGGCGCCACGTTTCTGCAGCTGGGGCTCCTGTCTGGTCGCTAGCTGCGAGCGGCTATAGCCGACTCGCAACTCGATCGCGGGTGAAGCGCTTCATTCCGCCGTGGATCAGGATCGCAGCAACGAGCCAGATGACGATCCCAGACAGCAGGATCCATTGAGGGGCCAAGAGGAGCAAGGTTGAGGTTTGTCCCACCGACGCGAGAATCAGGGGCACAATCACCGCTCCACCAAGTTGGTTGGCCTCCTGGGAACTATTCGCTCGGGCCGACACTCTGACCATCACGCCGAGCCCCACGGCGGCAACGGCAGGAGCGACCACCACGATGAGGACCCCCCAGCGCATATTGGGCACAAAGATCCGACCCATGATCGGCCAGGCAATCAGGTTGACGGTGATCGCGTAGAGGAGAAAACCGACCCAGGACACAACCAGCGAGGGAATGAATGCGAACCCGATCTTGGCTAGGAACAGCTCTTTCATCTGGATAGGAAGGTGAAGCAACGATTCGAGGGTCCTTCGTTCCTTCTCCCCGGCGAGCGCATCAGCGGCAAGGGCTGTTGAGACCATCATCGGCACGACCAGAAACAGCGGGGCGGCAAGGTAGCCCAGAACGAGTTCGATCAACTGACGGTTTGGGGGCATCTTCGCGAGCTCACGGGAAAGCGAACCGGGGAACCGGTCAAGGAGCGAGCTGAGGTCTGGGGTCTGAGCGTACCGAGCGAAGAAAGCGAGCAGCGCGGGAAGCACGACGAGGAGCGCGAGCGGCACCAGCAGAATAGGAAGGTACACGGACTTCGACCGGCGCGATGCGAGAACGTCCTTGTAGAAGATTGCTCGAACCACTGGCCAGTCGACGCCGCGGCTCATGGTGCCTCACCCAAGTCGGCCACGAGGCGCGAGTCGGGGATTCCGAGTCCCCGTTGCGTGGCGAAGTAGATCTCCTCGAGCCCGCGAGGGAGGTGGTTCGCGCCGAACGCAGCGATGTTGTTGTCCACCAGATACCGCAACAGATGCGGTGCCGCTGCTCGATCCTCGAGGACGACTTCGATACCTACTGGATCGGTCGCTGCGGAGGTAGTTGCCCGAAAGTTCTGCACGACTGCCACTTCCTCGGCAGTTGCACTCCGTCCGAGATCAACGCGCATCGTGTACCCCGGCCACCACTGCGCCGCGATGGCCTCGGGCCGTCCGAAGAGCTCAAGGCGGCCAAAGTGCATCACGGCCATCCAGTCTGCAGAGGAGCCGGCGTCGCCAAGGAAGTGGGTGCACAACACGACGGTGCAACCCTGGTCGCGGGCCAACGTTTCAATGAGGTGCATCACTGCCTTGGTCCCGCTGGGATCAAGACCACTCGTTGGCTCGTCGAGATACAGCAGGCGTGGTTTGGACAACATTGCTCGTGCCAAGGCGAGCCGGCGGCGTTGGCCGGTGGAAAATCCTTGGCATCGTTGGTCTCTGAGCCGAACAATGTCGAAGCGTTCTAGTAGATCGTCGATTCTGGGTGCTGCGACTGCTGCGGGAATCTTGCGCATTGCCGCGACCACTTGAAGGTTCTCTCGAGCGGTGAGCCGGTCATCGAGACCGGCGTTCTCTGTCAGAACCCCGGTTTGTTGTCGCAATAGCAGCCCATCGGTTTGAGGGTCCAGGCCCAACACTGTTGCGTTGCCACTGTCTTGGGCGAGCACACCGTTCAGAAGCCGAATGGTGGTGGTCTTTCCGGCGCCATTCTGGCCGAGCAGCGCCAACACGGAACCTTCGGGAAGCTCGAAGGACACGTTGTCCACAGCAACTCCCGACGGGAAGGCGCGGGTCAGTCCTTC
>DORQ01000102.1 GCA_003514205.1 Acidimicrobiaceae bacterium | reverse complement strand
GTCAGCGTTCGTGCCGGCCGTCTTTGAACGGCCACCCGTTGTCGTCGGTCACGATGTCGTCGTTCCGCCCGTCCACGATGAGCGGGAGCCGAAGAGTCCAAGAGAAGAGGTCTTCGCCAGAGGCGAACGCCCGCACCAGAACTTGCTCCACGCCACTGCCGCGTCCCTCTCACTGGGCAATGTATCGTGGCAAGTAGGCACTATGGCTGGGCCCTGAGGTGCTATCCTCCCTCTTTGTGAGCTTCCAGAATTTCCTGCATCAATATCAAAGTGACAAGGAGAGAGTTGCGCCTCGTGATCCAGAGGACGTAGAAGCTCTGCGTGCGGCAGCGCAGCAAGCGCGCTCTCAACTGGCAGAATGTGCTGCACATATGAGGAAGTCCCTGCCAATCGAGGGGCCTTTTCCACTCAGGACTTTTGAAGCGGGACTCAGGCCCGGCCCTCCGCTTGAAAGCATGGCGAGATATGCGCCGGCGAGAAAAGTCGGACGTTTCGGAAGGACCGAGCCTTACCCGGTCCCTCGCTTCTGGCATTCGGAGAGGATAGTCGAAGAAGTATTCGGCTGGCGTCTGGGCGTTACTCACAGTCACCAAATAGCACTCGCCACAGACGGAGCCTTGATCGGCTTCTCCTATGTAGGGTTCTCAATCACACATCACCGGATCGATAGCGACGAATTCCAAGAGTATCATCCGTGGCCAGATTCCAAGGATCTCTTGAGCGGCGCCAGGTTTGATGCTGGCATAGTTGCCACTGAAACGTGGGCCAAGGCAGACTTGGATTACCCGGGATGGAGCCGCGTTCCCGTACGAATCGCGCATCATCGCATCCATCTCAGCCAGGAACGGCGTTTCGGACCTGTCCAAGGAATGGCCTACCCACCAGACATAGATTGGGATCCGCGCCGGAAGCAGATATTGATGACCATGGGCCAGGATTCGCCTCCACCATTGGTTGAGTACGTATATGAACTTGCGGCAAGTAGACTGCTCAGCCCATAGGAGCGCTATTAATCCGAACAAGCACAACGTGCACATGAGGGGGTCCCAAGTCAAGAGGCGCCGCGATGTACCTATGTGCAACGTGCGCGTCACGGTAGCCGCCAATGACTCCACCAAGCGCAGGTGCGGGGCAGGTAGCCGTTCTCGGGGGGCTTCGCATCGAAATCAGCAGAACGAGACAAGGCGAGTCACGTCCATCAGGAGAAGACGATGTTGCGTGCACTAGCTTAGCTACTAGTAGACCTTCAGGAGACAACTCGGCCAACAATGGCCTCAAAGTCCTTGTATGTGGGCGGTTTGTGTTCGGCCCCCTCAACGCGCACCAGCACACCGCCAGACTCGACAAAGCGCTTCATGAGATAAATGAGTAGCAATGGATTACCTTGTGCCGGAGGGATGCTCCAGGTGTTCCTTTCTCGCGTGCTCGATTGATATACCGGCGTCACCCGGAGTCGTTCGAAGTCGTGCGGAGAGCGCCGGAATGAGTTCTGGTCAACCGTGAGGTTGGCGGCGTCGTCAAGAACGTAGTAATGGCTCGTTTCGCCCGTCGGCAGGCAGGCGACCATCCAGCCCACATGGAGTTCGGGGCGCGCAGAATCCGGGTCGCCCCGCATGCTGGCGAAGTTGCCCGAGGGGTACACCACCGAGCCGCCATCTCGGTACCGGCGTCTCGCGATGATCTCAAGTGCCTCTGCGATCAGCATGTCGAGCTCGTCGACAAGTAGCCAATATGCATCCTCTTTTGCGCGTTCACGGGCAAGCACTCGACGTCGCGCCTCGGCTGGATCGAACAACATGACGGATAGGCTACAACGTCAGAGAACGTCGCCCTGCCGTGCTGGGGAAAGTCCGGATTCGAACCGGCCTCGACATGCCAACGCTGCCACCGGCTCCTGCGGTCACAAAGAGGCGGGGTGGGTTGGGAGTCAGTTGCTGTAAAGGGCTGTCGACCAGTGCCGACGCTGTCCTGCGCGAAGCGCGGTGGATGGGGGCTGGAAGCGCGCAATCTCGTCCCTCAACAGGATGCGTCAGACTTGCCCGTCCGACGCTACCATTGGAATATCACTTCCGATCGATTCTCGACCCATAGGATAACTGTGAAGAGCACAACGTATCCACGTACACGAACTCAAGTGAGCCTGTCAGACTTGGTCGCCATTATTCGGGCAGAGGGGGAGAACAAGACGTACATGGGGGCGACAAAGCGGCTCGGCGCTCTCTTGAACCCAGGGACCAACGACTGGTATACACCGGATGCTGACCCCTTCGCCGACGCACATCCTCTGGGAAGACCCTCCTTCGCGCTCGGGCGACGTGGTGTCGGTTGGAGTGTGCTCTGGTATGTGTGGGACAAGGGAGCTGAACGCATCTTGGAGACTCAGCGAACTGTCGGCATCGACAGCGGCCCTGCCAAGACGCTGGCAGAGCGGGTGCTCGCCAGAGTCAGTAGGTGATCAGCTGAGATCCTCAACCGATGAACGAGTTGCCCCCCACGCCCGAAGAATTGCTGATCTCGTTCATGGGCACGGTGGGGTTCCCCACTCTTCTCATTAGCGTCGTTGCTGCCCTGCTTTGGCTCAGGTCTTGGTATGACGTGATCCATGGTGTCGGGTCTTCGCTGGAATCAGGGCTGACAGCCGCTCGAGGAGCACCTTCCGCCTTCTTGCGTCTCGTTGTGCTCCAAGCGTCATTCGTCGGTCTCACGGTGGTCTTGTCGCAGCTCGCCTTCCTTGGCTGGACTCTCAATGCGGAATCGCTCGGGGCGGATTGGCCAACCAGTTCCAAGGCCCTCCTGTTCCGGGCATTTAGCGGTTCCCCCCTTGAGGGTGTGGGTGGGCCCGCACTCATATGTGCGGTCACCTACGTGCTACTTGCGGACCTCTCCGCAGCAGCTTGGGATGGCACGTCCGTTTTGGGCTGTCTGCTGGGCTCAGGGATCGCTGTGTCCGCCGCGCTGGCCTTCCTGGCCGCAGTCATACGAATCGATCAGGTAGCCCACGGAGGGGTGCAGTCTATCGGCTCGTGGGTGACCTGGTCGGTGACGCTGTTCTTACTCTGGGTTTGGTCACGCCTGCTAGCGCTTGCGGGTGACGCTCCGCTGGACCTTCGTCTCGCCGCAGCCACACTAGCGCAGAGGGACGGCCGGGGTCAGACGGAGTGAGCTGCGGGTGAATTCCGGCGGGCCGTAATCGAGAGTCACGGACCTGAGTGACCTTCGACGCTACTGCGTATTGAACGCGGAATTCTGAGACGGCCGAAAGGTGGCCTCGGACCGATGAGAGGCCAGTGCGTGGAGAGTGCGGCGCCCGCCATGATCGGTCTTGAGCGAGTGACTTCGGCGGACAGGTAACTTGGGCGAGCCCCGCTGTCGCCCGCTACTCGGCATGTCAGCGAGCACACGATCATCAAGCAGATCAGGTTGAACCACACTCGGGTCGGCGCCTCGCGTGGGAGGGGAGTCGATCTCGGCGTTGGCGGCAGGAGAGTGAGCGCCATCCCCGCCCTCTCCACAGACGAGATTGAAGCCGGGATCCGCGACGACGTCGCGACCGGATGCGCGTGAGTCAGCCAACCATCGATCGC
>DORQ01000052.1 GCA_003514205.1 Acidimicrobiaceae bacterium | reverse complement strand
TGGCGCAGCCTTCTTCGCTGGCGCGGCTTTCTTCGCTGTCGGATGAGCCGTCGCTACCGGAAGCGTCGAGGCTCCTCGACCGGGAAGTAGGCCCGCCATCGCTTCTGAGACCATCGACACCACGTCAGCCGAGGCCCCAACAGCACGGCTCAGCATGTGCCCGGCGGCCTCGATCACCTCGTTACGCCTCGTTGCGGAACCATCCTGCAAGCCGTTGGGCAACAGACCCTCAATGGACTGCAAGAACCGTCGAACTGCACTCACAAGCCCGGCTTCCGAGTCCTCAAAGGCCTCGAGAATGTCGAGGCTGGCATCGCTCAGGGTTTCCTCCAGCGACTCCAAGGTGTCAATTGCAAGCCCAGAAATCTGTGATTCTCCAGCAAGTCCCATGATGGTTTCCATTCGTTCGTTTGTTCTCGCCGCACAGACTTACCGAGAAACAGCCCTCTGAAAAGCGATTCACGGATTATTGCGGCCAACCACTGATTGCCACCCACGGATGAGACGCCGTGGGTGGCCGGATCGCCTCCCATATCCTGGCGAACTGTCACCGTGATTACTGCCTCGCTTCCCGTTGGCGGCCGTCGAGCCACTCATTAAGCGTTGCTTCCCCGACTTGATCAAGAAACACCATATGAGTCGCAATCGGGCGAACGGGTGAAGCTGGGATCTGGTTCGTTGGTAGTTGTTGCGCCCCATTTCCAGAAGCTGGCATCCGATCGACCAGATCAACCTCGAGGCCTGGGGTCACTGGCCCCAATTGAGGACCGACCAATGGCAGCTTCATCATCTCGATCACCCGTTCGGAACTCGAATTCTCGACCGTGCCTTCGCCGACGCCATAGGCCAAGAACAAGGCCTGGCCTCGCTGTTTCGCTCGGAGAAGATAGCTTGCAGGGTCTGCCCGATCGGCACGAAGTTGCACCAGGCCAAGCAAGGCGAATGCCTCAGAGCTAGTCGCATTTACCGGAACAGTTCCACTGAAGAGAGGCCACAAGAACGAGTGGTAGATCGTGTCGATGATGCCCGCGCCGCCGACTTGCACGAATGCCGCGTCGAGATCTGGCTCCATTCCGAAGATCGCTCCGCCATACAGCGAACCGAAGGAGACTCCAGTGAAGAGAAGATGCTCCGGGTCAAGGTCGGGGATCCCATCACCGCCTGGTTGCCACCATCGGTGTGGCGCAACATCGAGGCTGGCCAAGCTTGTCTGGATTGCCTGAACAACAGCCACGTTCTCCAGTTCCCCCTGAAGCAGCGAATCGACCAATTGTCCGGCCGTGGACGGGCGGGCAAGGTCAATGAGCCACCGCTCGTAGGCGATCAGCGCGCCGTGGTGCGGCATATCGATTCCTATCGTTGCCATTCCATGGGCAGCGTTCTGCGCGGCGACCAACAGCGTGGTCTCTTTCGTGCCGACAGCAAGACCATGGCCATAGAGCATCACTGGTGCACCATTGGGAGAGGCGGCAACGTTGGGAACTGTGAGGAAGAAGTCACGCCAAGAAGGAGTGCTTGTTGCTCCGGGCATCAAAGAAATCAGCCCACGCTCGTCCCGAAAGTCGAGCACGCTCACCTGGCCGGTAACCGTCACCGAGTCGGCCACAAGACTAGGGATCGTCTGCAGCCCACGAACTGCATGGGGCGTAGTCCGAACCTGCGCTATCTTCTCGTCGGCATTGCCCAACATGTTCGTTTCACTACGAACAACGAAGGAGGTTGCGTCGACCACTGATCGGCCCTCTAGCAACGTGCCTTCCAACAACTCCGAAGGGGATTGACGGCGTCCGTCGCGGTCCATCCAACCGACCGACGCCACAATGGAAGACTCCGGCACGGCGAGCTGCGGCACTGAACTTGGGGCAATTCCTGAGGTTACGGTCACAAGTATTCGATGCCCCGGCTCAAATCGGGCGCGTGGCCATACAAGCAGCACATTCTCGGCTGATGCTCGTTCCTCGGGCTGCCCTGCTAACTCAACCCGAATTGCGACTCGCTTGCCAGTCGTTAGGTCGAGTGCAACGACTTCATCTCCACCATTGGTCGGCACCGACCCTGGATCGATTGATTCGGGCAGCGTGAAGATCACCGGTGTGACCGGAGAGAAGCCATCGGCTCCGTCCACGAGTTCCTCAGGCGTAGCTCCAGGACCCAGCTCACTTCGGGTGAGCGCCGACATGATTCCGGAAGGCACAGACACAGCGAAGCCCGTCGGAGTTGCTGAGTCAGGATTCAACCATTCCATCGACGGGAACGGCCCTGCGCAGCCAGTGCTCTCCCCCGAAATTGATTCGCACTGGCTGGGGTTGTCCGCTCCGAGCTTTGGGGCTTCGGGGAGTGGAGCGCAAGCCAGTGATGCCGTAAGCAAGGTGAGACATGCTCCACCCATGACTTCGCAAAGAAGGCGACCCCGGTAGTTTGACATGCTCATGACTGCCCGCATCTTTCTCACCTCGCTGTACTCGGAGAAGATCTCCTCGCCACAGTTCTGAGAGGCCGTTGATCGTGCGTTCAGCCCCATCGAACGATGGGCACGATATACCCCGAAATGGCACAACTGAAAATCATCGCGAGAGGGCCGGAGCAGGAAGTTCAACGTCACCACTAGGCCAAACGACGCATTGCCCTGAGGAATTCTCAACTCCTCGTTGGCGCTCGCCGAATCCTGTCATGTACACCATGAAAGGCCCGCCCATATGCCCCAAATCTCTCCCCCCGGAGTTATGGATCGCCTTCGGCAGTGGCGGATCGGCCGTGTCCGAACGCCCCACGGAGAGGAAGGATTCTCCTC
>DORQ01000096.1:9182-13734 GCA_003514205.1 Acidimicrobiaceae bacterium | reverse complement strand
GACATCTTCACCTCAGTCTTCTCCAGTCTCGGCATTGGTGACCGTCTCACATTCCGTCCACTAGATCCCGATGGTTTCGACACGCTGTTGTTTCCAGACTTCACCTTTCGAGTTCCAGCAAGCTGGGAGGAGTATGAAGCGCGGCTCATCAAGCAGTTCCCAGCCGATGCCGAGGGCATCTCGAACACCCTGGGTGTACTACGCACAGTGGCCCAACAGAGCCGAATGATCTTCGGAGAGGCACGCGAGGTCTACGAGGAGTGGGCCACGCGACCAATGGCAGAGCTGTACGCAGAATCGGAGCTGTCGCCACAGGCCTGCGCCGTTCTCAACCATTGGTCGGGTTTGTACGCAGGGCCCCCGAGTCGATCGGCTGTGCTCATGCACGCCGGGATGATCAATCACTACATGGCCGGGGCCTATTACCCCGAAGGCGGTGGGCAGATGATCGCAGCGCGCCTGATTCAAGCCATTGAGGCCTGCGGAGGCGAGGTTCGAACGCTCTCCCCAGTTGACCACATCACGCTCGACCAAACCGGTCCAGCTCCCCGCGCGGTTGGCGTGAGACTTGACGACGGAACCGAGATTTCTGCCCCGATTGTCGTCAGTAACGCCGACTACCTTCGGACAGTCAACGATCTCGTAGGTCGCGAGAACTTCTCCGAAGCCGTGACGCGCTGGGCTGACGAAGCCCAGATGACACTCGGACTGATCTGTGTGTATGTGGTGGTCGACATCAACCTCGATGGACCGAATACGAACTACTTCGTGATTCCGAACTACGACTCCGAGGGCCTCTACGAAACCCTCGATGACGGAGCACTTCCCGAGGAGGGAATCCCCTTCGCGTACCTCGCGCTGGCCTCCCGCAAAGACCCCCACAACCCCGAGTTGTGTCCGCCTGGCCACACCAACTTCCAGATCATGACCCTTGCGCCACGCGGCTATCAGTACTGGGGCCTCGACGCTGGGCCCGCCGAGGGTGGCAAGTACCGACGATCGGAGAGCTACCGAGAGCGGAAGAACGATCTCACCGAGCGATTACTCGATGCCGCGGAATCGGTGCTTGGACCGTTCCGCGACAACATCGTGCATCTCGAGACAGCCACACCGCTGAGCCATGAGCGCTACACACATTCCACTGGCGGAACCAGCTACGGATTCGAGCACTCCCCACAACAGATAGGCAAACGTCGGCCGCATTACCGAACCGAAATCGATGGCCTCTGGCTGGTCGGAGCCAACTCGGTGTCTGGCCATGGAATCGCCGGGGCCGTGAGCGGCGGCGTGTTTTGCGCAGGAGCGATTCTCGATCGACCGCTGATCGCTGAGATGGTGATGGGCCAACAACTCATCGACCCCTCGTCAATTCCGTCCGACCCACCAGATTTCGACGCCCTTGAGTACTCCCGAGGCGCTGCACTCCGAGCCAAACGGGCCGACCGTGTGGCAACGCTTCGCGCAGTGCGGCGATCGGCCGCGGCGCAACATCCCCAGCCGTGATGGGATCGCGGACTATCGCATCCTAACGATGGCTCCGATACAGCTCTCGATCGAACAAGCGCGCCGAATCGCACTCGCAGCGCAGGGCTTCGCCACACCCCGTCCAACTGGTCGTGTCGATAGACGCCATGTGCGGTCGATCCTGAACCGTATCGGGCTGCTGCAGATCGATTCGGTCAACGTGTTAGCGAGATCAGAAGAGCTGGTGGTGTTCTCCCGATTGGGGCCACACGATCGATCACTCGTGAGGAAGATGGACGCCGATGGAGAGCTGTTCGAGTACTGGGCACACGAGGCCTCACTCATGCCAATTGCGATGGAACCACTGTTCAGATATCAGAAGGACCGAGCGCTTCTGGGAGATGACCCGAGCGTCTGGTCGGGGCTTCGCAACCTCCATCTCGAACGTCCCGATCTCGTCGAGAACGTGTTCAAGCAGATCCTCGAGCATGGTCCGATTCCCGCCAGCGCGCTGTCCTCTGAGAGCGAAAGCAACCGTGAGCACTGGGGTTGGAATTGGAACGAGGCGAAGCTCGCGGTCGAAAACCTCTTCTGGACTGGCCGGGTTGGGTCACGGCGGAGGTCGAGCACATTCGCACGGGAGTATGACCTCCCAGAGCGCTGCTTCCCAGCTGAGATCCTCGCTACACCGCCGCCCACTCAAGCCGAGGCGTTGCGTGAACTCGTTCGGCGTTCGGCCAGCGCCCATGGCATTGGCACAGCGAAGTGCCTGGCCGACTACTTCCGTCTAGCCCCGGCAGTCGTTCGTCCGATCCTGGATAGGTTGGTCGAGGAGGGTGAACTGCTGCCCGCGAACATCGAGGGGTGGACTGATCGGGCGTATCTCTGCGCGAGCGCCCGGAAGCCGCGAACCATTGCGGCGCGTGCACTGCTCTCACCATTTGACCCAGTGATCTGGCAACGAACACGCGCTGAACAACTCTTTGGATTCCGATACCGAATTGAGATCTATGTACCGAAAGCCAAGCGGCAGTTTGGGTACTACGTACTTCCATTCCTGCTCGGCGACGCCCTTGTGGCTCGAGTGGACCTCAAGAGCGACCGCCAGCGTGGTGTCCTACTCGTGCAAGCAGCCTGGGCTGAGGAGGGGGTAGACACAGCCCTGGTCGCTCGCGAATTGGCCGCCGAATTGGCCAGCATGGCTGAGTGGCTGGGGCTCACCCAAGGGATTGAGGTTCGCGAGACAGGCGATCTTCACGCCCAGCTCAGCTCAGCGATCCCGTAGAGTCGAGGGTATGCGCGCGACCTTCCTGAGCAACTCCCATGTGGTGCTCAACGCGATATCCGATGCGAGAATTGCCGACGCGTGGAACACTCCTTCCACCCTTGAGGATCAGACCATTGGCTCACTCGTTGGTCACCTTGCCCGCGGTTCGGTATGGGTGGTGAACGAGTATCTGAACGCCAGTGCCCCAACGGGGCCGGTGGACTATGAATCGGCCTCAGCCTATTTTGCCGATGTTGCGAATTCGCTCACTGCTCAGGATCACGAAGCGATACGCAATCGTGGAGCCGAAATCGCCACTATGGGACACGCTGGGGTGATCAACGAACTGACTCAACGGCTCAACGAACTCAGCGGGATACTGCTGAACGAGCCTCAGGAACGCCTCCTCTCCGTGTTCGCTGGCCGAGTGATGCGACTCGACGACTACCTGCTGACGCGGCTGGTCGAGCAGGTGGTCCACCTCGATGACTTAGCGAGATCACTAGCAGTCGACCCATGGTCCTACGCATCAGGGGCCGCGGCGCTCGTCATCGAATGCGGCGCCGACATTGGCCGCATTCGTTCTGGCGAACTTGCGATGGTTCGCACGCTGTTCCGCGACGGCGAGGCCTGCCTCCCAGTGCTGTAACAACGGCTCACAGAGCTCCAACACCCTTCTCCACGGCGTAGGTAATCTCCCCAACTGCTTTACCCTCGCAATTCGGCTGCCGATAGAGAGTGCGTGAATCTTCGTCATCCGTTGGTTGTGCGGCCTCTCGCGGCACTGAGCCTCATTGGCTCGACCTTCGCGATGGGCACCATGTTGCCGGCAAGCGCCTCCTTCGTGGCGAGCACCGATGTCTTCATCTCAGGCGAAGTGGCAATCCAAGACAACGTCGGCAACCCGAACGATTGCACTACCTCGCAGGTCGTCGCCGACTCAGCAGCTCGCACCGCCACTGAGGCACTCGCGTCGCCGTGGCTCTCGACCGCGGCGGCACGGGGCTACGACCGAGTCTCCAACGTGATCATGCCGGTGCCCACTGATGCTGATCGAGTCAACTCAAGCCCGACCACCATGTCATTCGATACGAGCGCTGTCACGGTCGACGTGTCATATCGAAATGTCAACCATCTCGACCTTGCCCCATTCAACCCTGCAGCTGTGGGATCGGCAGCAGTAGGAACAGATCCCAACGCAGCGATATCGCCAACCTCGTATCGCAACCCATACCTTCCCATTCCAAGTAAGGGAACGCTTCAGGACTGTGCGCCGTATCCCACTTCGCTCTATGACACCTCGCCAAGCGCTGGGATCCAACCAGCGCGTCAGTGGAACGCCCTCTTCGGAAGCGGCACGGCGCTAGATGGGACCCTGTTCGAATTCTCAACGCCAGTCGCGGCGTTCGGCGCTTGGTTTGGCGACCTTGAAACTCGCCCACGAACCGATGGCAACCCTCAAGCCCCTGCTGCAGCACCCGGCCAACCCGACCTGAGCAACGGCACACCGGCGTACGTCAAGCTGATCGCCGCTGACAATACCGTGATCTGGGAAGGAATCGTTCCAGCCGCGGTGAATAGCAATCCCCAATCGTCGGAGTGTGGTGGAGCCACGCCAACGCCGCTGGCATGTGGGAACCAAACGACTCGATGGATTGGGTTCGTCACTCAACCTGGGGATCTGCCGATCAAGCGAATGCTTGTGACCGTGGGCGACGATGATGACTGCTCTCAGGCAGCACTCTCAGATTGCATGGGCTCGAGTGAGCACTTCTCATGGGTCGGAGCCAAGATCGCCGAAGTGGACCCATTGACGACGAC
>DORQ01000096.1:441-8962 GCA_003514205.1 Acidimicrobiaceae bacterium | reverse complement strand
ACCACTTCGACCAGCACCACTTCGACGACTTCGACGACCAGCACCACCTCCACCAGCACCACCTCGACGACTTCCACGACCAGCACCACCTCGACCAGTACCACCTCGACCACCGCAGCGCCGACGACAACCAGCCCGCCGACAACCACCACCAGCTCGACCACCAGCACCACAACTGCGCCAACCACAACTGCGACCACCACAACTACGGTTGCACCAACAACGGCGCCCCCCACTTCAGCCGCGCCGTTCCCTACCTCCCCGGTGTCAACGACGAGCCCGAGTTCATCGGTCGGAGACCTCACGACAAGCCGCTTTCCGACCGTGCCGTCGGGCAGCAGTGTCACGCCGTCGAGCGGCGCTGCGAGATCACCGAGCAACCTTGCTTCCACTGGGCTGTCGAATGGAGCGGAGATCGCTCTCACTGGCTTGATCTTGCTTCTACTTGGCGCTTGCACCCTCGCGTCGCGCTACCGAATTCGACGCTGATCAGCCCAACCGCCACGGCCTTCCAGTTCAGCCGGACGAGTCTTCTGCGTAGTACTGCGACAACTCGCTCACACAGGTCTGGGGGGCGAATTCAACTCGAGGCGAGCACCGATTGAATCTGCAGTGAATCACGGCACGCGGTTTCAACTTACCAAATTCGGCATCTACTTCACCACGGGCTGTATTGGAGACCCCTGCCCATTGTGAGCGAGATCAATGAGGAATAGGTTCTCGAAAAGTCACAACACGACCGAAGGGAGTCAGCATGACGACTGAACTATGCCGTCGCGAATTGCTGCGCAGATCAGCCTTGCTCACCGGAGCCGGAGCAATTGCTCTTGGCGGATTTGCGGGGACCACACAAGCGGCCGGAGCGACAGCTTCACAGAAGCCGACAACGAAATGGGCCATTCCTCCTCTTCCTGGAATTGGGGAAATCTTGGGCGCTCACGCTCTCGTTGATCGATCCACGGTCGTTGCGGCACTTGCCCTACCCGGAGGCGCCGTCACGGTGTTTTCAATCCCAGTGGGCGGGTCGAGCTGGACGGAACAATTCGTCACGGCGGATGTGGCCTCCGGAGCCAGAACCTTCACTGCGGTCGGTGGATACCTAGTACTTGCTGGGGGGAGGCTGCAGAAGCTTGGTGAACGACGAGTGCAGATGGGCATCGACTCAAAGGGCCAACAAGTCGCACCGCCAACTTCGATCAAGTCGCCTGAGGAGGCAGTGAGTTTTGACACTGGGGAGATCGTTGTAGAGGACTGGACATCTGTCGCTTTCGTCGCAACCTCAAGCGACGGTGGGGCCACGTGGAAGTCGACGACGGGGCTTTCCACCGCTCCGAACAGCTGGATCTCTGAGGCTGTTCCGATGCCTGGCTCAGGAACACTGGTCGGGCTTTTCGGTTCATCAAATGATGAACCGGGGCTTCAGGAGGGCTATGAGAGTGTTGCGAGCACCTTCGATCTGCGAACGGGAGCGATCAAGTCGTTGCCGCTTCCACCCCGACTGGCCGAGGGCTCGTGGAACTGCTCGGCCTCATCTCGAAGTGAACTCGTTCTCGGCGCTCGCGATCATGAAGGAGCGAAGCTGGTCCGATTCACTGGGAAGGGATGGTCGAACGTTCAGTTGCCAGCGTCAGCCCAATTCTCGCCAGTCGCCCTTTCCGTGGCTGATGCCTCGTTGGTCCTTGCGGGGGTTGATCTAGACGGCCGGCCTCTCTTGTGGCGAGGAAAGTCGCTGACAAAGCCCGCCTGGTCGGCGAGCGCTGTCCCAATCGGTGTGACCGTTGGTACCCACCCCCGATCAATCGTGAGCATCGCGCAATCTGATTTGACCTTGGTGTCCACCAGCAAGGGAGCCCCAGTAGTAGCAAAGGAAGGAATCTGATCATGGCCTGTGGAATGACAAATCCCAAGACGTTCAACAATATCGACGGTGTTCCAATCAAGTACGGCCAACCCGGGGCGTACTCTCAAATCAACGTCCAATCGGAGACATCGTTCTGGTCAAAGCTTGTCGGCTGGAAGAACGAGATGCAGTCCTACGCTGCGTACGGAGGAAGTGCGTACTCTTCCATCAACTCGTTTGGCCATGCTGGCTTCTACACCTGCAAGGCAGGCAAACATGGCGAAGGTCGAGCGATGGACCTCAACGCTGTCTATTGGAACGGTGGAAGCTCAACCAATCTCTTTGGAGGCGACCATGCGAGTAGCAACCAACAGACTCGACGGCGGTACCTATCCGTCGACGCGACCTGCCGCAGGACGTTCAAGTTCGTCCTGGATGGGTGGTACAACTCGGCTCACGCTAATCACATCCATCAGGACGACACTTCACCAGTGAGCTTTCAGACAAGTTCGAGTTCTGACGTGAAGTTCCTGCAGGCCACTCTCAACAACTTCAACGGAAGTTCGCTGGCAGTGGATGGCGCTTGGGGCTCAGCAACGCTCGCCCAGTACAACATTGCAAAGGGGAAGCTCGGAATGTCCACCGACATCTGGGCTTCTGCCTCCGCCTACCAAGGATTCCTTCAATCAGTCGCATTGAAGGGGCTATGGAACCAGGCGTTCTAAGGCCGATCGCTCTCCTGATTGCGTGTGCAACCCAATTGGTAGCTGCTTGCGGATCCACCACCGAACTCTCTCACGACACCACGTCGAAGGAAGTGGTGTCATCTTCAACCACCAATTCACCGGAGTCGCAAAGCTCAACAATCGAGCCTCCGGAGGCAACAAGCGACCTGGCGAACAGCGTGTGGGCCGGCCTCAAGTCGGCAGGTTCATCGACCACCCAGGGCGGATTCACCGTCTCTAGGACCTCGATTGATCCCTCAGCCCCTGCGGATCCGCGGGTTGGAATCTCCAACCCGCGGTATCTCACCACAGCGGAGGGAGTGGTCCTGACAGGCGAGGAAGCCGTGGTGTTTGATTGCCGCACCGATCGACTTCGAGTCGAAGGGCCAGAAGAAGCGGCCCTGGAACTCGCCTCCGCTCTGAGTGATCTCGCAGGCTGCTCATCACTTGAAATCGGAGCACCAACCGCCTGCCTGGGGGACCCACTGGATCCCGCAGCCTGCCAAGAAACAGGAGAGGGTGAGCCATGAGCCTCCGTTCCGCAACAACTGCAGAGTTCCTGAGTCGTCAGTGGTTTGATCTCGTGAATCGGGCTCTTGCCGACCAACAGCGGGAGTATCGACAAGAGCCATTGCTCCAGATGATGGACGACGTGTGCGATGTTCAATCGGCGCTCGAGCTTGGTCTGAGGGAGGATCCCCGGGACCTCACCTGGAATATCGCGATGACCGCTGAAGGGTCCGACACTGAGCCAATTCACGTCTGTTTCAACCACGGCAGATTCCAAGTTGGCCAAGGATGGCTGCGGCATTGCGACGCTGTTGTCCAAATGGACAAGGCGATCGCTCGCGAGGCCTTTCGAAGCGGAACCGATGCCTTTCTTGCCAATGCTGTTGTCGAAGGCACAGTTCGGGCGGCGGGCTCCTGGGATGCGGTCAACTTCCTGCGCGTGCACCTCATACCAGACTCAGCGCATGAGCTGATGTCCATCACCGTATGAACCCCCATGAGATGGATCCGCTGCTAGTAGGAAGGCGGTTGGTGCTTCGCCCCATACTCCCGCCTGACATACCCAGGTTCTACATGGTCGAGCACACGTCGTTTCCGCTCGCCCTCTCCCGACTGGCGGGGAGAACGCTCTCGATCGAATCGTATGCTGAATCACTTCAGGCTTCTGTACTCGTCGGAATGAGTTTCGTGCCGCGAGGAGAGGAGGCATCGATTGGGTACGCGCTCTGCTACGACGCAGATTTCGTAAGTGGACGAGCGAAGTTCGCAGTGATGCTCGATCCAGCGGTTCGAGGTGAAGGGTTGGCGGCCGAAGCCCTCGCCCTGTTCCTCCGATACCTCTTCGTCTTCTTTCCCTTTCGTTGCCTTTTCGCAGACGTCTTTGATCCGAACCTTGAGCAGTTTCAGAGTGCTGAGGAGAGTGGTTGGCTCGACCGCCAAGGACACTTCCCGGAGTACCAGTTCTGGCAGGGCGGGTACGTTGGCATGACTTCGTTTCGTGTGGATCGGCAAGGCTTCCTCGCCAACTGCGTATCGATACTGGAGGGAACGGCTCATCACGAGGTCACAGACCTGCCCTCCTTTCGAGTCGTGCTGGAAGAGGAGACTGGAATCTCAAGCTCCGCAGACCCATCCAAGCGGTTGGGCGATATCGGCATCGACTCAATTCAGATCGCAGAGCTGCACCTCTTCCTAGAGGAACATGGATGTCTTGAGGCTCAGATGCCGTTCCAAGACTTGACGATTAACGACATCTTCCAGCTCTGCGCGACGAGTCTGGCTGTGTCGAATCACCATCCCGAGGCCACAGCGGAAGCGGTAGTGAGCTAGTCCGCCACACCGCCACCCCCCTAGGAGCGACGCTTGGCACGGAGCACGATGTCATCCACATGGTGGGCCGCGGTGGCCGAGCCAGGAGGACGCGTGCGTTTCTCGTGAACGACAACCTCCCAATCGGGGGAACCAGCGAGGATTCGTACAAAGTCTTCAACCCGCACGTACGCGTCGGGATCGAATGCTCGGCTGTGCTGTTGCGTATCGACTGGCGCGCGCATTGGTTCAATGTCGTGGCTGACGACGAGGATCGTGCCGCCTGGCGCTACCGCACTGAGAAGGTTGTGGGCGGCACGATCATCTGGTGTCCGCGGTATCGAGGCGTACTGCGCTGAGACCAGATCAAATGCCGCTGTGTCGAAGGCACCAAGCGCGTTCGCATCTGTGCGACAGCACTCGATTGACAAACCGCGTCGTTGTGCCTCTTCGCCAACTATCCCGAGGGCCTGCTTGGAGATATCGGTCGCCACCACCTCCCAGCCAGTCTCGGCAAGCCAGATCGCATCCCCACCCTCGCCAGCACCAACATCGATGACTCTGCCAGGAGTCAGACCTGCGACCTCATGAACAAGTGTGCCATTGGGATTACCGCTCCACAGTCTCTCGCCGCCGTAGCGATGATCCCAGTCCGCCTGGTTGGCTGAGGGCCGCTCCGCAGCCTGAAGGTCTTCATGAGCAAGACTGAAACAAATCATCGCTCCGACCCGACTTCCATCAGCAGCTGCCTGCAGGACCTGCTGGCTCGGGTCAGTCACGTTGCCAGCAGCGTAGACGCCCGGAATCGAGGTCTGGCCGGTCATGTCAACCTCAACGAAGTTGCCGAGCCCACTCATATGCGTAACTGTCGCCAATCCCAGCTGCAGAAACGGCTTGACCCGAGCAGCGAACTGAGCCGTGACCACCACGGCCTCGGCTTCCAGGTGGCGTCCGTCTGAGAGTTCAACTGCGGAGACGCTCCCATCCTTGCGTGCAACAATTCGTCGAACCACCCCAGAAATGATCGGCACTCCCCCAGCTCTGAGCGTCTCGAGTTCAGGGGAACCCGCGTCGACACCATCGTGGAGAACCAGTGTCATCTCAGCGCTCAACTGCCGAAAGAGAACAGCCGAGTGAAGCCCCATTGCATGCGTAACGATCTGCACAACTCGCCGGTCTCGGACCTCGAAGCCGTGACAGAACGGGCAGTGAATGACGCCGGTCCCCCAGAGCTCAGACACTCCGTCGATCTCTGGCAGGAGGTCAACGAGGCCCGTCGCAGCAAGGACCCGGCGCGCAACCACTGAGGTCCCTCCGACGAGTTCCAAACGAAACCTGGCATCATCCTGGCGGGTCACCGTTTCCACGCGCCCTGGGACAACCTCTCCTCCGTAGCTCCGGACTTCTTCGCGGCCGAGGGCGGAAAATGCGCCCGGCGGGACTCCCTCGTGGCCCAGGTAGCCATGCATGTGAACGGCTGGAGCATTTCGGGGCTCGCCGGAATCGACCACGATCACGGACCTTCCCTGACGCACTATCTGGAGTGCAGCGGCCAGACCGGCCGCCGATCCGCCAACAATGGCGACATCGCAATGGCGCTCGATTCTGCGTGAACTGTGTTGTGACATGAACGGCACAGTACCTAAGATTCCATTATCCGCCATATATCTTGCGATATTCGCAAACTAGGAGCGTTTGATGGCCGAACTCAACAACATCGAACGTTTAGTCCGAACACGGCTACGCACCCTTCGGCGAACACTAGGGATTTCGCTCGAGGAACTTGCGGGCATCACCCACCTCAGCGCCTCGACCATCAGCCGGGTTGAGACCGGCAAGCGAACCATCAGCCTCGACGTCCTCATTCCTCTCGCGTCGGCACTTCACGTCGATTTGGACACGCTCCTCGACACACGAACCGACGACGATGTAGTAATCCGTCCACTACCGAACACCTCGGGAACAAGCACCACGTGGCGGTTGAACCGGCCGACAAGCAACACGATCGCCATCAAGATGCGCCTCGAGCCCGCTGCAGAGGAGCCGGAACAGCAAGTTCACCCAGGCCATGACTGGTTCTTCGTCACACAAGGCCGCGTCCGCCTCTCCCTTGGCGACCGAATCATCATCGTCGAATCAGGGGAGGCCGCCGAGTTTGCGACGATGACGCCACATTCCATGGCGGCCCTCGACTCGGCAGCGGAACTCATCATGATCTTTGATCGCGACGGTAGACGCGCCCACGTTCACCGAGAATCTGCCGAAGCCTAGACCCCGATTTCCGTCGTAGCGATCGGCAGCCGAACCTCGAACCTCGTCTCGCCCTCTGCGGAGTGAACCTCGACCGTGCCGTGATGTTCATCGACAATCGCCGACACGATCGCCAGACCCAACCCGGCCCCTCCGGCTCGCTGAGGCGAGGAGCTCGTCGAGCGATAGAAGCGCTCGAACAAGTGTGGGCGTTGTGCATCGGGAATACCCGGACCATCGTCAGCCACCACGACCAACGCACACTCACCGTCGTGTCTCACCACGATGGAAGCCGTCGTCGCCGACGGAGTATGGCAACGAACATTGGCAAGAAGATTCGCAATGACCTGTTGAAGTCGAGCTTCATCGCCGAGCACCCGGATCTCCGGCTCGATGTTCGACCGATAGGTGCGGCCTGCATCAATCGCTCGACCATCCTCCACAGCGTCGGTGACGATGTCAGAGAGATTCACAACTCGGAACTCCTGGCGGTGACCAGTGTCATGGGATGCCAGCACCAGCAGATCGTCAACCAAGCGTTGCATCCGCAGAGATTCAGCGGCGATCCGCTCTACTGATCTGCCTGCGCCTTCGGGATCCAACGCGCCAGAAGCAATGAGTTCCGCGTGACCAGAGATCGCGGCAATAGGTGTTCGGAGCTCATGAGACGCGTCCGCGACGAACTGGGTGAGCGCAGTTCGAGCAGCGGTTTCAGCCTGTTGAGAACGTTCGATGCCGCTCAGCATCGTGTTGATCGAGCGGCCGAGGGAATGCAACTCTGCAGGATGGGCGGGTTCAGGCACCCGGAGACTGAGATCACCAGAGCCGATTTGGGCGGCTATTGCGATGGTTTCATCCACCGGCTTAAACGAGTGCCGAACCATCATCCAGGTCAACACGCCTCCAACCGCGACGGCAACCAGTCCGGCGATCAGCGCAACGAACCTCAATCGATCCACCGAGGCCTCGACTGAGGTCAGGGGCTGAGCAAACAGGTAGACCACACGTTGCCCCCCGGCAGTGACCTGGGCGCTGGAATCGATGCCAACGACACGCGGACCGGAAGCCGAAATCTGCGTATCGGAGTCTGGGCCGACCGCGATCTCCACTGCGCGAAAGTTGACTTCTCCATCCGCGCTGGAAAGGTCAACAAGACGCCAGGTGCCCAACTCCAGGTCGGCTAACTGAGCGGCGGGGACCACCGGAAGAGGATCAGGGTCGCTGTCGAAGCCTGATGCCGAACTGCCATCAAGGGTGCCGTCGACGAATCTCAATACCGCCGTATCGCGACCTTCAGGCCGCGTGTCAGCACCGCCCGGACCCGCTTCTCCGGCCCGTGGAGCAAACGGCGGAATCCTCCGATCGATGCTCACAAAATCCTCACCGATTCGGATGAGACGCCGATCGATGGGATCAATCAACGCCTTGCGGGCCGATTGCGACAAGACCGTGCCCACTGCGACGACTGCAATGATGAGGATGAGCGCCGATAGCGCTGCAAGCCTGGTTCTCAGCGTCATATTGACTCCTCACGAAGCGCATACCCGACACCGCGAACCGTGGAGATCAGGTCGCCACTGGGCCCGAGCTTCTTCCGCAGGTAGGAGATGTACCGCTCCGCAATGGACTGATCCCCGTCGAAGCCGAGGTACCAGACATAGTCAATGATCTGCTGGCGGGACACGACCCGGCGAGGGTTCAACAAGAGGTAGTGCAGCAGCCGGAACTCGGTCGGCGACAGCTCAACTACGGCACCATCCACACGAACGCAATGCGCCGCTTCATCGAGTTCTATTGGCCCGCACACCAGCAACAATTCCTCGGTCTGGGGCTGACCTGTGCGGCGAAGCAACGCCTCGACCCGCAACGCCAGTTCTTCGAGGCGAAA
>DORQ01000096.1:0-126 GCA_003514205.1 Acidimicrobiaceae bacterium | reverse complement strand
TATTGCATCGAGGGCGCCGTACCCAGACTGGGCGATAGTCGTCGAGTGTCCAGCGAGACGGAGCCCAGTCGCGACAAGATCAGACAGGGACTCCTCATCATCGACCACCAGAATCTCAGCCATCTC
>DORQ01000274.1:3748-7377 GCA_003514205.1 Acidimicrobiaceae bacterium | reverse complement strand
GTGGTGGATCTCCAATGCAAGCCGAGATACCTATTTAGGTTGGTACCACGGGATGGCAATGGTGCACGAGGGGACCAACGACCCCGCCATCCGCGCTGCCGTTGAAGCTGACGTGGCTGCCGTCACCGATGACCTCCTCGCGAACGGTTCCGTCATTGTCGATCCGCTCACCGGGGCGCCCACCACCTCCGGTACCCTGACTGCCCCGTTCAAGCTTGCCTTCCTCTCGATTGCCCACGCAGTGACCGGTCGAGCCGATTTCCGAGCCGCCTACGTGAACGATTCAGCCTCCTGGCTCAGCCTTGCCGTCACCTCGATCACTGCCACCTCCAGGTATGCAAACGTTTTCAACATTCGCTTGCTGGAGACCTCGTACTTCCATCTGCTCCGCAACGAACCCGACAGCAATCGGCGCTCGACCTTGGTGGGCATCTATAACGAACAGGTTCGGCCAACAGTTCGGGGGGATCACTACGCCCTCTTTGATTTGTTCTCGGTCTCCAACGGCGTGGAATCTGCGACTCCGGCGCTCTCGAACGAGGTCGCAGTCACCTTGGAAGGAATCTCGGCCACCCCTCGCAGGTTCGTGCAACCAAGCCTTCCCTCCTACCCGATCGACCCGCTGTCAGTCACGCTTGCAGGAACGGTCAGCGGCGCTTTTCAGCGAACCGCTGGACCGCTCCCATCGGCCCAGTGGTGTGTCGTGGAAAACCAGTGGGAACGATCGACACGGAACCCAACCTGCGCTAACGGCGTGGACGGCATTGTGAGCAACGATCCGCTCAAGGTGAGCGCCAGCGTCGACTTCCTCGGCGCGTATTGGCTGGCTCGATCCTTGGAAGTGCTCGACGCGTCGATCTGAACGCCACGGTCCCCTGGGGGAATGTTGATATTTCCGCGGTCTGACTTCCTCAACGAACGTTTAGTTGGTAGCCTGCGAGCAACAACTGACCTGCCTCTCGGAGGAACACATGACTGCCACCCACGCCCCCGCCACCATCAACCTCGACGAGGTCGATTTCTGCGATCCCTCCACGTTCGACCAGCCCTGGCAGTTGTATACGGCACTCCGCTCGCTGGACTCGCTCCACTACGACGCGAAGAACAATCTGTACATCGCGCCGCGCTATGAGGATGTGTTCACCATCAGCCGAAACAGCGAGCGGTACTGCAGCCGCTTCGGGGTTCGGCCAATCATCGCTGGCGACATGTCGATCATCACCCTCGATGGCGAGGAACACATCGCAACACGGCGCCTCATCAACGCTGGATTCACACCCCGACGGGTTCGCGACCTCATGCCACGAGTGCGCGACCTCACGAACACGCTGATCGACGAGATTATCGAACTCGGCAAGATCGACTTTGTCGAGCAATTCGCCATCCATATCCCGCTCATTATCATCTGCGAGCTCATGGGCCTGAACCCAGATCAGCGCATGGCAATGTACCGGTGGTCCGACGCCATGATGGCGGGCGACGGCCACTCCGAAGGTGACGATCCGGTTCTTTTGGCAGCAGCTGAGTCCTTTGGCGAATTCGCCGTGATGTGCGTAGAGCTCATCGCCGAGCGACGCGCAGATCCGAAGGATGACCTGATTTCGATCCTCACCACAGCGGCCGACGACGGTGCACTCGCTCGCGAGTTCAAAGCAACCCAGGGCGTAGACGAAGCCACTCTTCAGACGATGCGCGAGGCTGGCCACGGTCTGAACGACGATGAGCTGTTCGCCTTCCTCACTGTGCTGCTCGTGGCTGGCAACGAGACCACTCGAAACGCAATCTCGGGTGGCATGTTGGCCCTCAGCCTTTTCCCGGAGCAGAAGCAACTGATGCTCGACAACCTCGACATCGACGACTTCATGGACAAGGCAACCGATGAGCTCATTCGCTACGTCTCGCCAGTGCTCGGCTTCATCCGCACTGTTACCGAGGATCACACCTATCGCAACACCGACCTCAAAGAGGGTGATCGGGTGCTCATGTTGTACGCATCAGCGAACCGAGACGAATCCGCAATTGACCGTCCCGATGAGCTGGACCTCACCCGAGAGAACAACTCCCATCTCGCATTCGGAATCGGCCCACACTTCTGTCTCGGGGCGAACCTCGCTCGGATGGAGGTGAAGCTGGTCTTCCAGGAGCTTCTTCGACGGATTCCCGACATGACTATTGACGACAACGCCCCATTCCGACGTGCTCAATCCTCGTTGGTGCTCGGGCTGGAGCACCTTCCGGCCACGTTCACACCGGGTGTCTGTCCAGTGGCGCACTAAGCCCGGAAACGTTCCCACGCACCCATATGGCACCGCCCACGGCAACGCAACCTGCCCGCCCAAACCAGCGGGACCACATCCTTGACGTTGCCTTGCGACTGATGTCGGAGCATGGCGCATCGAAGACCTCAATGCGCCAGCTCGCGACTGCCTGCAACCTCAACGTCGCAGCAATCTACTACTACTTCGAGTCGAAGGACGCGTTGCTCGCCGCCGTGGTCGACGAACGGCGATACGGTGCGCGACTAGCGGTCATCCCGGAGATCGACCCTGACTCCTCCCCAGAACAGCGCCTCACCACCATTTTCAACACCGTGTGGGACGGCGCATTCGCTGAGGAGCCAATCTGGAGGCTGGTGCTTGGGGAAGGCCTTCGTCAAACCCCTGAGGTGCTGGAGGTTGGCAAGAACCTGCTTCACCTATTCCGGCCCGGCCTCACCGACTGGCTCCGCGTTTCACTTCCCGAGGTCACCGAGCCCGCAGCCGCAGCCGACCTCATGATTGGGCAGCTGTTCACTGGGTTCATGCGCCACATCTTCGAACCGGGGCTGCCCCTCAACGAAATCGCTAGCGACGCGGTTTCATCACTGAAACGAGTGCTCCTGTAAGGCAGGAGCACTTCTCTGTCTTGGGTTCCTGGAGCGGGGTCTACGCTGCAGAGATGCCATTTCGCCTCGGAGCCGTCCGCTCCAACAGTCTCGCTTCGGTTCGTGCTGTTCTCCTCAGTGAGGACTACGTCTACGACCTCGCAACGGTTTCTGGAGATCCAACACTCGCTGATCCACTCGTAGCTATCTCCCGATTCGAGGAGCTCAGTACGATGTCTGCCGCACTCGAGGCGCACTCACCGCTGGCACGGTGCGATGAGACCACCTTGGCATGTCCGGTTCCCTCCCCGGAGAAGATCTTCGCGATTGGAAAGAACTATCTCGACCATGCTGAGGAAACGGGACATACTGCGCCGGAGCAGCCCATGGTCTTCACCAAGTTCCGCAACGCTTTGAACGACCCCTGCGGGGAAATTGTGTTGTCGGGTGATCGAGTCGATTGGGAGGTCGAACTCGTCGTCGTCATTGGGCGCGGCGGGCGGCACATCGATCCAACCTCTGCCTGGCAGCATGTCGCTGGACTGACGCTTGGCCAAGACATCAGTGATCGTAGAGTGCAGCGCCTTGGAAGCCCCGCCCAGTTCAGCCTTGGAAAGAGCTTCGACGGATATGGCCCCGTTGGGCCAGCAATTTGCTCCGTGGATCTCTTCGAGGACCCCAATGACATCGGGCTGAGTTGCGCCGTTGACGGCAAGCTTCGCCAGCAAGGGCGTACCCGCGACCTGATATTCGATGTGCCCACGCT
>DORQ01000274.1:0-3640 GCA_003514205.1 Acidimicrobiaceae bacterium | reverse complement strand
CGAACTGATATTCGATGTGCCCACGCTCATCGCCCACCTCTCTGCGATCTGCACCCTGACACCTGGAGATCTGATATTCACCGGGACCCCTGGCGGGGTCGGTGATGCAACGGGAACATATCTCTCCGCTGGATCGCTCATTGAGTCCGAGGCAGAGGTCATCGGTGAGTTCCACAACCGCTGCGTCGGGCCGCGCGCGACTCGCTAGCACCGGCGGCCTCCCAAGTTCTGGGTCTCGATCTAGCTCAGGCGCCCACAGGCCCGAGCGGCGGCCTCGGTCTCGGTCAACACGCGATCGATGATTCCCAACCCGCCATCCCAAAACTCGGGATCGCCAAGATCGACTCCTACCATTTCACCAAGCGCTTGGGGAGACTTGGAACCACCAGCCGCAAGCATGTCCAGATAGCTCGGAACGAAGCCTGCACCCTCGTGTTCATACCGGGCAAACACAGACAACGCGAGCAGCTGCCCATACGCATAGGCGTAGACGTAGCCAGGGGTATGAATGAAGTGAGGAATGTAGGACCACCACGTCTCATAGCCTTCGGTGAAGTTGACTGAAGGGCCCAACATCGGGGCTTGCGTCTCCTGCCAGAGCTCGCCGAAGCGCTCAACCGACAGCTCCCCCACGGTTCGACGTTCGGTATGGACGGCCGACTCGAATCGGTTCATGCCCACTTGGCGGAATACCGTCGCGATCTGACCATCGAGGTTCTCCGCGAGGAGCGGCAATCGCTCAGCGGGATCGGTCACGCCTTCGAGCAGTCGACCAAAAGTGACGGTCTCGCCAAACACAGAGGCTGTTTCGGCAAGGGTCAGCGGTGTGCTCTGGTGAAACGGCCCCTGCGGACGGGCGAGGTAGGCGTGAACTCCATGGCCAAGCTCATGGGCGAGAGTCAGCACATCGCGTCGCTTCGAGGTCCAGTTCAGGAGCAGGTACGGATGGTGCGTCGGCACGGTATAGGCGCAAAATGCTCCACCGCGCTTGGAATCACGGGTTGGCGCATCGATCCATGGATTGTCGAAGAACTGCTCCACCACCTCCGCAATATCCTCAGAGAACGAGCGATAGGCATCCAGCACGATCGACTTGGCAGCGTCCCATTCAAAATGCGCTTCGTCAGACACCACCGGAGCGATCCGGTCATAGACTTCGAGCTTGTCCTGGCCAAGCATCGCTGCCTTCAGCGCATACCAGCGGTGCGGAATGTCGTAGCGACCAACCACCGCCTCACACAGCGCCGACACCGACTCGTCGCTGGCCTCATTTGAGAGGTTTCGAGCTGAGATCCAGGTGGAATACCCGCGCATCCGATCCTCAGTGAAATGATCGGCCATCAGCGTGTTGTAGATGTACCCGCGGGTGCGAATTCCCGGGGCGAGGCCTCCGGTGATTGCCTCGAAAGCTGCTCGCCGGGTGGCGGAATCCGGGGATTCGAGCTGAGCAAGACAGTTCTCCAACGACACTGATTCATCGCCGAGCTCACAGCGAATCGCTGAGGATTGCTCATCCCACAGGCGGGACCACGCAGCGGCCCCAGTCACCGATTTCTCAGACAGGATGATCTCTTCGGGCTCGGTGAGGAGGAACGGTCGATATCGCCTGAGGTTCTCAAGGTGGTGGCTGACTTGGCTCAGCCGTGGATCGGCTATGAACTCCTCAGCCTTGCTATCTGGCAGTTCTGAAAGTTCAATCTCGACGAAGATGAGCTGAGAGCCGATCGCTGTGGATCGTTCCTGGGTCTGCTGCATGAGCGCCCCTACCTCGGGACTATCGGTATCGACAGTGAATTGCAGCATGGCGTAGTTGCCGGCCCGACCGAGCTTGTCAGTCAATGAAGCAAGAGAATCAACGAAGCTAGCGAAGTCGCTCACTGTCATCGAGCCCAGTGTGCCCCGAGCCTGAGTCAGGATCTCGGCCTCGGCCGCGGCCTCGTCAAGAAGCTGGAGCACCCCGTTCTTACCGGGCACTGGCAGGAGGGTTTCAAGATCCCAGGCGACCTCGTCAACGGAGAGAGAGGTCGTGTGTTGTTCGGGTGTGGCTGCGCTCATAGGCCAAAGGCTAGGCCCTGAATCATGAGTCGGGGGCGACTCGCCTCATGATGCTCAGAGCGTTGCGTCCTCGGCCGCCACGATCTGAGTTGCCTCATAGAGCCCCAACGGCCCGGGTTTGAGCAGAAAGACCACTCGTCGACCCACTTCGGTGCTGCGCGTACCATCGGCCATCGCTGTGCAATGGAAACCGAACTCGGCGCCATCATCTCTCGAAATCTGCCCGATCCCTCGCGGGTCGTCCCAGATGGTCACGATGCCGTGAAACGGTCCGGTCGTGCCCGTTGACGTTGATCCGCCCGCGGTGGACATTGATCAGTGGACGATCTTCGAGAGGGGGAGTTCCAGAATGTCGGTGGCCCCAGCGTCGCGTAACGCTGGAATCATGATGTTGATCTGGCGCTTCTCAACCACAGTCTCGACTGCGTACCCGCCCTGGCCCCACAGCTCATTGACTGTTGGAGTTTTCATCGCTGGAAGCTGCGCAATCACAGCTTCAAGATTCTCTTTTGCCACATTGAGCTTCACAAGCACTTTGCCTCGTGCCTCAAGAACGCCCTGGAGCAAAGTCATGAGCTGTTCCATTGCGTGGCGCTTCTCAGGCACCTCAAAGGCCGCTGGGTTCACCACAACCTCGGTGTAGCTCACAAGAATGGTGTCAATGATCTTCAGCCCGGCCGCCTTGAGCGCGGAACCGGTCTCGGTGATATCGACCACGCAATCAACGATGTCAGGAACCTTTGCTTCCGTCGCCCCATAACTCAGCCGGATGTCGGCCTCGATCTTTCGTTCTGCGAAGAACCGCTTCGTCAGTTCCGGGTATTCGCTGCTCACCCGGACACCGGCAGGAAGGTCAACGACTGCTTCAAAGGGAGAGTCATTTGGGACTGCGACGACGATCTTGACCGGGTTCGAGGTGACCTTGGAGTACTTCATCTCGCCGAGAGACACCACCGTTGAGGAGGTTTCCTCCACCCAGTCGCGTCCGCAGATTCCGAAATCGAAGAGTCCGTCTGCGACGTAGGTGGGGATTTCTTGAGGTCGGAGAATTCGAACGCTGTTGACCCGGGGATCGTCAATCGTGGCCTTGTAGGTCACGTCATTTCCACGTCGAATGCTGAGGTCGGCGTCGGCAAACAGTTGAAATGTCGCCTTTTCAAGCGAGCCTTTGGGAAGAACCAGATTCAGCATGGCCACCACGGTAGGCGGACCGGGGTACTCCACTCCAATGAATAGGTTCTCTTGGGGGCCTACAGGTCGGTCGGGTGGCTCGCCGGCCTCGGTCGGGCTACCCCTTCAGCCTCAGTCTGGCTACCCCTTCAGCCTCAGTCGGGCCATATGGAAATTTTGGTCTTGACTGTCTTCGCGGACTGCTACACTAGAACACGTGTTCGATCTCAACTCAACTGGTGAACCTACAGATTCCGAAGACGGCGAGCCCGTTGTCGCGCCTGTTTCCGTCGATTCTGTCGATTCCTTCGATTCTGTTGATTCCTTCGAGGCTGCCGAGGATGGCGATTCCTCCGGTTCGTCCGGTTCGCCCGGTTCGCCCGATTCCTCCGGTTCGTCCGAGGCGGCTGAGTTG
>DORQ01000142.1 GCA_003514205.1 Acidimicrobiaceae bacterium | reverse complement strand
GAGGAATGGGGCTTTGATGGCTTCGTGATCAGCGATTGGATCTTTGGTCTTCGAGACGCTGCTGAGTCAGTTCGTGCGGGACTCGATGTGGAGATGCCATATCGCATGATCCGCCATCAGGCACTCGGCGATGACCCAACTAGTTCCGGACTGAGCTGGGAGGAGATCGATGCCTGCATCGTGAATGTGGTCTCCACGTGCCTGCGATTCGCTGATGTGATCGAGGCCGATTCGCCTGACCCTTCGATCCTGGCCTGTTCAGCGCATCGGTCGTTAGCCCGAGAGGTTGCAGGTCGCTCGGTGGTGCTTTTGCGCAACGAGCGCGTTGGCGACGCTCCGGTGCTTCCGTTGTTGACCTCAGGTGGGCAAGGTGCCCTGAGCATCGCTCTCTTTGGGTCATTGGCAGACACCATCAACCTGGGCGATGGCGGCTCAAGCGATGTGTGGACTCCCGATCCGATCACCATCTGTCGTGGCCTGCGTTCCAGATTTGGGTTTGAGGCCGTGAGCTATGACCTGGACCCTTCGCCAGCTGTGCTCACAGCACGGGCTGCTGCGGCCGAGGTTGCTGTGGTAGTGGTTGGCTACACCTTCCGCGATGAGGGTGAATTCATTGGAACGACGGATATGGCTTCGTTGGGATCGCTGTTCCCAGGGCCCGACAATGAGGATGAAGCGGAAGCGTTCCAGGCCGCGACGCGACAACTGGGTCCGATTTCCCCACCCGAGTATCACGCAGACAGGGAGGGTACTGGTTTCTCTGAGGGCGGTGATCGCCGATCGCTCCGTCTTCCAGCGGCCCAGGTTGAGATGATCACCCAGGTCGCGTCAGCGAACCCGAAGACCATCGTTGTGATCCAGGCGGGAAGCGCTGTGGTGATCTCGGAATGGGACCATCTGGTGCCATGCATTCTGCAGTCGTGGTACGGAGGCGTTGAGGCAGGAAATGGTCTCGCTGATGTGCTGACCGGTGACCTCAACCCGAGCGCCAAGCTGCCGTTCTCGGTACCAACGATCGAGGAACACCTGCCAGAGTTTGACGCCGATGCAGATACTGCGACATATGGCCTCTGGCACGGATGGTGGAAGCTCGAACGCGACGGCCATCAGGCCGCATACCCTTTCGGGTTTGGGCTCAGCTACACCAGGTTCTCGATCGAGGATCCCGTCTTAGTGCAGCCAGTGTTGGTGCAAGAAGCGGAGATCGCAACCGCCGCAGGCTCCAGCGAGTTGTTGGGCCAAGTGAGGTGCCGAGTCACCAACACCGGCGGGGTCCACGGTGCAGAGGTGGTGCAGTTGTATGGCTCGCGGCTGGGTGAGTCGACACGACCGCGACTGGTTGGATTCGCCCGGGTGGAACTTGGCCCTGAAGAATCGAGGGTTGTTGAACTCCCGATCGATCGAGCGGCCTTACTCGAATGGGATGCTGGGCGAGGCGAGCTGGTGTTGCGCCCTGGGGAGTATCGACTCGAGGTTGGACGAAACGCTGAGGATCGATTCGGTCCCATTTCGATGACCTGCCCCTAGCAGCACTCGGCTCACAAGACAGGCTGGCTGAGTTCTAGGTCGAACTGTGCAGAGATCGCGGCGTGGTCTGACCAACGCTCGGCGTAGGTGGCTGAGCGATGAACTGTCACCTCTTTCGCGGTATCGGCGAGATCGGCAGAGGCAATGAGGTAGTCGATCCTCCATCCAGCATCGTTGTCGAACGCCTTTCCGCGATAGGACCACCAGGTGTACGGGCCGGGTGTGTCGCCGGCGAATCTGCGGCCGAGGTCGACCCAATCTGGAGCCTCCACGAGAGCGCTGAGCTGCTCGCGTTCTTCGGGGAGGAAGCCCGCCTTGCCGATGTTGCCTTTCCAATTCTTGATGTCGAGTTCAGAATGAGCAATGTTGAGGTCGCCAGTCAGCAAGACATGTCCGCCTTCAGCTGCGAGTTCGTTGCATCGGTGGCGAAGCTCGGCGAGAAAGCTCAGCTTCTCCTCCATCCGGACCTGATCGGTGGCTTCGCCGGTGTGTACATACGCCGAGATGACGGTCAGGCCGCGGGTGTCGGCAGTTTCCACCTGAGCTTCTACCCAACGTCCGCTTGAGATGAAGCGATCACCCCGCAACGATGTGCTGACCCTGTTCAGCCCAGCGCGGCTCAGGATCGCCACCCCAGCTCTGCCAGCCTCAGAGGACTCGGAGTGGGCAAGATTCCACTCGGGGAACTGGCTCTCGAGAACCTCAGCCGCTGCGCGGACTTCTTGGATGGTGACAATGTCAGGGTGTTCCTGATCGAGCCAATCAAGCATTCCCTTACGAACCGCGGCCCGGATCCCGTTCACGTTCACGCTGTGTATGGCGATGGTCATGGCCTCATCTTTACAGGGACTGAACAACCTCCGACACGCGGGTGACCTGCTCGACGGATGCATCAGCTGGAACGAGGATGAATTCGTCACATCCGGCGTCGCGGGCGGCCACGAGGGCGTTGCGCAACGCTTCGTCGTTGTGCAACGGAAGCGACCGAGACAATGCGTCTGCGAGGTCTGGAGAGAAGACTTCGAGGTAGCGGTAGCCGAACGACTGAAGTGTGTCTGGAGCATCTGGCCCCAGTGCGAAGAACGATCCAGACAGCAGCTTGGGCTTGGTCGATCGACCGGCATCCATCCACGCCTGTCCCGCGGCGGCATTCGCGCGGTGCATCTCTTCAGCATCAGCGGTGAGAGAGAATCCGCTGATCCCGTCGGCCCATTTCGCTGCACGAGCGAGGCTCTTCGGTCCCATGGCTGAGGCAAGAATCGGGGGGCCACCTGGATGGATTGGAGTTGGACCCACTGACTTGCCGTCTGCGGCTGTGCCGCCGTTCCAGTAGTGACGCAACTGGGCCACACCGTCATCGAGGCGTTGAAACCGCTTGGTGAACGCTGAGCCGAGAGCCGAGTAGTCGTCGGCCCGCCCGCCAACGCCAACAGCGACCTCAAGGCGGCCATTGCTGAGGACATCGATGGATGCAAGCTCCTGTGCAGCCATCGCGGGTGCATGCCACGGTAGGACAGCGACATTGAGCAGCACCCTGACGCGCTCCGTGAGCACTGCTGCGGCGCTACAGAGCGTGAAGCCGTCGAGATTGTGGAAGGTGATGCGTTCCCCGGCCGAGATGGAGGAGAACGGTCCGCTATCGATCGCTTGGCACCACTGCAGCATCGTTGGCCGATCGAGGCCGGTTGTCATCTGGGGAAGTGCCAGTCCGATGTCCATACATCTCCTTGTTGTTCCGGGGAGTCCCAGGCCGAGCGAGGCGGGGAGTTGAGGCCCTCGCGACAAGGTACTCAAGCCGGGCCCGGTTGAATCGTTGCACGAGAATGAATGGACCGTGAACCACCACACCAAAGATCGTCATGACGACGCCGATCGGTGGCTCGGTCCACAGCAGAAAGGTCGCGCCGAAGACCACGTTCGCCCAATGCACGAGCTCTGCCCTCAGCGTTTCCACGCGGAAGGAGCGCAGGTGGGTAATGGAACGACCGGGGAGCATCGCTTTGGACACACCTCCAGCGAAAAAGTCGCCACCCTCTGGAAGGCGATCCTTCCAGTGCGATACGCGGGTTCGGCGTTGGTACACCCATCCCCGGTGCTCCCAGTTGCGTGACTTGAGCAGGAAGTTCGAGCGCTCCACGAGCGCAGGGCTACATCGATGACCTAACCAACCAGAGATCAGACCGAACATGGCCCACATCACGGAGTAGAGCAGGATTTCAAGTATCGAATGCATGAGCTGGGGTTTGGATCGGGTGTGGAGATAGTTGAATCTCGCGACCCTTCCACTGAACGACTTTGCGGACTCGAGAGACCCACAGCGAACGGATGAAGACCATCAGGAAGAAGACCATCGGGATGGGGAACAACGCAATCGTGGTCCAGCGGAAGCTCCCCACCCGGCGAGCGAGAACTCCAAAGGTGCAAGCGGCCGCAACATAGCCGAGCAGTGTTGCCCCAAGATCTGGAGACTGTGTTCCGAAGAGCTTCAGCACCTCCAATGGGGCGCTCAGCATTGCTGCGATCCACCAGAAGGTACCCACCAGCCGCGGGAACTTGGTTGCTCCCGCCCCCGAGGAGAGATTCTTCGACCAGCCCTCGACGATGGAGGCGAACCCGAGCGGATACATGCGAAATTCAACACCTGGCGCGCCACGAAGCACACGGATCGGGACTCCCGAGTCGCGAAAGCTCTTCGCCAGTGCGAGATCTTCTACTACCGAATCACGAACCGACTGGTGTCCGCCGGCTGTGAGGTACTCATCGAGGCGACAGCAAATCAGTGGTCCAAAGAGGCCGGTAGGAGAGTTGCTACTCGCGGCAATTCCCATGAAGGGCACGACATTGAACACCGCACTCAACTGCTCCACCCAGGTGGGTACGCGATGAAATGGCTGCACCGAGACGACGCCGGAGCGAGCTCGTTGTTGGTTCACCACTGCGTCGAGTGCCTCTGGCCGCAGGCGGACATCAGCGTCGAGGAAGATGAGTACGGTCTCCTTGGGGGTTCCCGAGTCGACGAGGTGGTTGACCCCCGACCAGCACGCCCATGGCTTGCCGCACCA
>DORQ01000095.1 GCA_003514205.1 Acidimicrobiaceae bacterium | reverse complement strand
GCTGCCAGTCTCACCAGTAGCACCGGTTGAACCAGTAGCGCCCGTGCTGCCAGTCTCACCAGTCGCACCCGTGCTGCCCGTGGCACCAGTGGAACCAGTCGCACCCGTGGAACCAGTCGCACCCGTGCTGCCCGTGGCACCAGTGGAACCAGTCGCACCCGTAGCACCCGTAGCACCAGTAGCACCCGTGGCTCCCGTGCTGCCAGTCACGCCGGTAGGACCTGTAACGCCGTCGATGCAATCTCCCGCCCCATCGCTCACGACCTGAACAGTGGCGCCAGCTTCATCTGGAAACTCGGCTCCCACGAACTTTGTGTCTTGTGCAGACGCATGGTTGTAAATGAGCGATCCTGTCGGTAGGCACCCTGCGCCGCTGTCCGCTAAATCCACGGTGTATGTCGCAATAATCGTCTCGCCAACCGCTAGGCTACCGAGGCAGCCGACAACCGTGTTGTCTCCGCCGAATGGCGCGCAGTTTGCATCAGTTGCGTTGTTGCTACCGCTGGGATTCCCAGTGCCACTGAGCGACACTGCTGACACCGTGCCCGCTGAGGCGGGAAAGTTCTGCAGTCCCATGTCAACAATCGTCGGAATGTTTCCCGCGGCAACAGCGTCGATCGCTGTGAGTCGGACAGTCCACGTAATCACTCCGCCTTGGGTTACCGTCGCTGATCCCGCCGACTTCTGGAGCCGAGTGTCAGGACCAGTCACACAGGTAACCACATCGGGCGTGTCGTCATTCAATGCGTTCGAGGCGTTTGATCGCTCGGTAGCCGAGGAGAGGTTGGGCGTACCGTCTGCGTTGGCCGCACCAGAAATCTGCGCGTCATTGTCGTAACACGTGCCGATCGGTGTCGTCCCAGGGATCGTGTAATTCACCGTGATCTGACTGAAATTTGACGCACTTCCCGCCGGGTTCTGTCCAGAAACGACACCAGGGATCTGCCAACAGGTCACTGGAAATTGTCCATTGTTGGCCGTTGATCGGCAGTTCGCCGGAAGTGTGAGTGTGTATCCCACCGGTAGATCGGTATCTGACACCACCACCGTGTCACGGTCGGTTGGAATTGCGGGGCTCGCAACAACTGCGGCCGAGTTGCCCGACATGTTGTCGGGACCGTTATTCGTCACAGTAATCGTGTAGCTAAACGAGGAACCAGGGGTACGGAGGGTGTTGCTTACCGACTTTGCGACCCCCAATTCGTAGTTGCACATATGCCACTGATAGGTCGCCGAGGAGTTGCCTCCAGTCCCTTGATCGAGTGCAGGGTTAGCTACAGCCGTATACCCATTGGCATTGTGCGGAACTGAACCAGAAACCTCTGATGTGGCCGCGCTCACAATTCGCGCGCCGGTAATAAGTGTTCCACCGTTGCTGACAAAGGACGAACCGCCGCCACCGCCACCAGCCATATGAAGCCCAACATTTGGGAAGGAGCTCGCAGCGCCACCTCCGCCACCGCCACCGGAGAATCCTGCGCCGCCACCGCCGCCTCCAGGTTCGATGTTTACAGCAAACGACACTGCGTCACCACCATCTCCGCCACCGCTGGGGCTTGGAGTCGCGAACGTTACGCCGTTAGCTCCCCCAGATCCACCAGCACTTCCGGAGGCTCCACCGGCTCCACCGGAGGCTGTTCCGCCGCCGCCACCGCCGCCATCTTGTCCCGAGTTGCCCGGCGTTCCACCAGCTTGCCCGTTACCCGTTGAACTGCCTGCGATTGCACTGGTCGAGGGGAGCCCTGCGTCGCCGCCAAAGTGGTTCGCAGTATAGGACGCATTGTCACCACCTGAACCGCCTCCGGCTCCCGCTACTAACAACACCTGCGTGCCGACACGGACAAGACCGGCCTGGCCGCCATTGGCTCCGTTTTGGCCCGCACCCTTTGCAGAGCCACTAGCTCCGCCGTTTGCCGTTGCGTAGGTCAGCACCTCACCGGGCAGCACACGATATGTGGCAGTCAAAGTCGTGCCGTCGCCTCCCAATACGTGAGTGCCAAGCGTGTCGGCGCCGCCGAAACCGCCTGTCACCACAGCCGTTACCCGGCACACCCCATCGGGGACCGTGATGGATCCTGGTGCGGCAAAAGGGGTCAGCGTCGGGTTAGGCCGGGGCGCGGCAGCGACTGAAGGTGTGGAACCCATCGTGGCGAGCGTCACTCCGATCAGCGAGGCTGCACCGAGCATCGCCAGTCGCTTTCTAGATCCGCCGCCTATCGTTATTTCCGCCTGAGAACGCTGGTTCATTTGCCCCTCCAAGGTGAGAACAATCTCGGATAACAGAATTCATCCAAATAGATGATCACCGAACGTTAGGCACGGCTTTGCAGTGAGATCAATCATTCTCGGCGAGTTTCTCTATATCTTCCGTATTTACCTATCGTTCAGGTTCGACCACCGTCGCTTCGATATTGGCGCTCTCTTCCGGATACACGAGCCCCGACGACGCAGTAAGTCAGATGCCCGCCACCTCAATGATCCTGCCGACCTCACCGCAAACCCAGGTCGAGTATCCGACACACTCCCAACAACTCTCACCGAGACTCCAGGTGCAGATTCTCGTTGGTTCAGTCCGCAAGCAGCAGCTGACGGACGTTACCTTGATCCCACTGCCCCAGAGTTCTTGATGTTCGACGGGGGGATGGACTCGGCGGTCACCCAGGGGGCGATGTTTGTTCAGGAGGCTCCCGGTAACCATCTCGAATCTCCGTTCGATTCGGCGGTATGGAGCCATTATCACTCGATGTCAGGCGGAGCATGTTTCGAACACGGAGTTGTGTCGGAGACCAAACCGAAGGCTCGACGGTGCCCTTCACCTCTCGTCTACGGCGATGAAAGCCCCGACATGTTGCATGTGTGGTTCGTCACCGGGGTGCCCGCTTTCTCAACGTCAATGACTACTTCTTCCGAAGCATCTGCTGATCACCACCACTCTTGAGCGGATGATCAGCTACTGGCGAGTTCGGTCCGAGTTGCCTTGCAGTTTCCTTCGGCTCAAGAACAGTCCCACGGCTCCAATCACGAGCATCACGGCGCCACCCAAGTACAGCGACGCGTAGCTTGTTCCACCGTCCACCGTGGTGTCGCCTGTGATGACGGGTTGGGTTTCTTCGTCCTCAACTTGCGGCGAATTCGAAATGGACCCGCTCATCGTGACATTGTCCGCCGAATCCACCGAGAAGCCCACCGCACGACTTGTTGCCACAGCCACCACCCCCGGAACTGGCGGAAGCACTCCCATTGTGTCGGAAACCGCTGGCACAGCGCCTACAAAGCCAGTGAGCCACAGCACCTGCTGTTTCGAGTTTGCATCGACTCGCGGAACGGAACAGCTCGTCGAGTCACCGGGGGCAAGGGTTCCACCTTGGGAATTCACAAAGACACATCGAGCTACAACTGCCTGTCCCCGTCGAACGAAACCTGCGTCGTCTACACGACCTGGAAGGGTTGACGATTCCAACTCTGGGGCCATCGAGTCAGAAGGCGCTACCGTCTCCGCCGACACTGGTCCACCCAACCAATCGACGCTCGAGCGGTTGGTAACGGTAACGGTGAGTAGATCTGCGGTTGCGGTGATCTCCGTCGTTGCGGCAACCTCGGGGCAATCGCCAGTCAGCTTCAATGTGCCTGGCTTCAAGCACGAATCTCCTGCAGATGCTCCCACTGTCATCGGTGCGAGGGGCCCAATAGCGATGAAGCAAACCGCTCCTAGCATTGCTCGAAGAATTGCGAATCTGCCGTTGACCATGCAGTGAGCCTATTGGACACCCCTCCCAATTGCGACGACC
>DORQ01000147.1 GCA_003514205.1 Acidimicrobiaceae bacterium | reverse complement strand
CCACCCGGCACCGAACCACCAACCACCAGACCGCCAGCCACCGGATCGCCCGGCACCAGACCGCCAGGGACAGCCCCAACAAAACACAGCGCCGCCTAAACCGCCGCGCCGCCTCAATCACCTCGCCGCCCAGTTCTGGTCGGTCTGCCTGCAGTACCGGCGCTACCCATCCATCCGCACCAGCGGCGGCTCGGATGCTGTGCTGCGGCATCGCGATTGAGATCTGGAGCGAAGCTTTGGCCCTCGCAACTCGTGCTTCGCGTAGTTGGTGAATTAGGCGGCTACTGGTTCACTTGGGTCGCGGGGACTCGACCCGCCACTGCTCCCCCGCTGAATGAATCTGCGTTCGATAACCTGATAGCTCAGCTGAGCGATTCCCAGCGATGATCCGATCGCCAGCGGTGCGAGCAGCCACGGCGACATCGATGGGGCAAACCGGTTCAGCCATACGTAGATCGGCAGATGCCACAAGTACAGCGAATACGAGATGGTGCCAAGCCAACAGAGCACTCGGCTGGCGAGCACTCGTTGAAGGGGTCCTGGAACCATGGCTCCGAGAACGCAGATCGCCGAAGCCGCCCCGATGAGGGTGAAGCCCCCAAGGAACAATGCTGGTTCCGCTGGTCTAGCCACCCAGCATGCGAGAAACAGCGCTCCCGCAGCGACAGGTGCCGCACGTCGTAGTGCCTGGGCGGAAATCAACTGCGACCGCCAACACAGTGCCGCGATCGCGCCGATCAGCATCGAATCAGCACGTAGGTCGGTGCGTTCGTAGAGTGCTTCTGGGTTTGTTCCCCTCGCGAACCAGCCAAGTCGCCAGAGCGCCACGGCCCCAGCGAGCGCAATGCACCAGCTCATCGCGACTTTCGGGGTCTTGAGCAGAGATGCTCCGAGGATCGTTCCCAGTGCGCAGAGAAGGTAGAGCTGGCCCTCAGCAGCGAGTGACCATAGATGTACGAGGTCAAAAGGTGGGTGATGTCCAAAACTGAGCTGCCAGTTGGTGGTGAAACTCAGGCTTGCAAGCACCTGAAACGCCTCTTCTCGGAGCGAGTCCTGCGCAAGAAGCACCGCCACAATATGTACTGCGAAGAAGGCGGTCATGGCAGGAAGCAACCGGCGCACGCGTCGCTGAACAAAGGATCCAAGGTCGGTGCTGCCCCGGCGGTCTCGTTCTGCAAACAAGGTGGAACAAATGAGGAACCCGCTGAGAACAAGAAACACGTCCACGCCGAGGTATCCGCCTCGAAGAATCCAGCGTGGCCCGTCCGGATTCAAGAAGATCAGATGTGTTCCGAGCACTGCGCTGACGGCTAACCCTCGGAGCCCCTCGAGTTCCGCCACGGTGCCAAGCCGAACCGGCTCATTCGCTGGAACTGCAGCGAGGAACCAAGCGCCAAGTCGAGGAGGCCAGCGTTCGACAAGCCAATAGGTCACAGCTGTCGCGGCGACGCTTCCGAGCAGAACAACTGCCAGGCCCGTCGGAAAGGGCGAGTTGAAATGTGGCCGCTCGGTTCCGTCGAACCAAAGGTCGGCGAAGAATTGGTGCCACAAGTAGATCCCATACGAGCCAAGAGCGGCGGTTCTAGCTGCTATCCCGAAAAGAGACCCCCGTGGCCTTCCGGCCACCGAGGATGCGGCTGAGGACGCAGCCGGGGTTGTGACCGAAACATCTACCGGCCGAGAGTGCCACCCCAACGCACTTGGCAGAACCGCCGCTCCCGCCGTGATGAGAAACAACCAATGGCGCCACAAGGTCTGTGGTCCATCGAATCCCGTGAAGTTCGTACCGAGACCGAGACGTGTCCCAACAACCCACAACGAGACGGCGCCGATCAAATAGGTCAGGAAAGCCATCGCAGGCCGGTGTAAGGGTGTCCGCATGAGGCGTGCCCATCTGCGGGATCCTCCGCTGCCGAGCGGTTGCTCGCGTGCCAGAGCGCAACCGATGCCGATTGCGAACGCATCAAGGTAGTTCGGCAGCCAGACCAGCAGCGCTCCGCGCGTGTCGACTGATCCCACAATCGAGCGGTCATATCGCGATGTCGTCGCCAGAACTCCGAGTCTCCACAAGAATGCAACAGCAACCCAACCAGCGAGTCCGTACCAGAGCATCCTGGAGCGGCTTTCAGCTGTCAGTAGCCGCCGCCGTTCTGCAACAAGTCGGCAGGCCCAAAACCACACCGGTACCAGGGCATAGAAGGAAAGCTCGGTCGCCAAGCTCCAGCTCTGGGTAATGGGACCAATAGCAAGCGAGGGCGTGTAGATATGAGTGAGGGTGACGTACTGGGCTAATGCGCGAGGGCCGGGAAGCGGATCCCCACTTGTAGCGAGTGTGACGGCAAGCACGAACCAATACAGCGGAAGAATCCGCAGAAGCCGACGCCACCAATAGCTACCTAGCCTCGACTCCCGCACTCGGTTGGCCAAAAGATCCTTGACGAACGGCCTGCCGACGAGGAAGCCCGACAGAACAAAGAAGATCGAGACTCCAACGTCGAGGCGGGGGATCAATAGCCGGAACTGGCTTGGCCATCGTTCAAAGGAGGTGACTCCTGAGACGAATCCAACATGAGTCACGAGAACCCCAAGGGCCGCTACTGCGCG
>DORQ01000333.1:6690-8041 GCA_003514205.1 Acidimicrobiaceae bacterium | reverse complement strand
GCGGCGCGTGCCCGGCGCGGGTCCAACGGGCACTGTGGTCGCGGGAGGTTGCGGTTCAATCGGTGGAGCTGTCGCGGCCTCAATACTCTCCGACGGAGTCGGTTCGGCTGCGACCTCGAGCGACTCAAGGGTTACTGCATTCGCGGAGTTAAACGCAGGCAGCCGCGCGGCCAAGGCGGTGAGACCCTCCGTGGCAAATGACCCCTCCCCGTGCGCTCCCACGAGGTCGAGGTATCCCCTTTTCAACTGATCGGTCGACCCGAGGTCCAGCGCGAGCAACTCCTCAGCGATTGAGCTCATAGTGCTCGCTGGATTCTCCGCCGCTCGGCGAGCCACCTCAAGCAGCGCAACGGTATCTGGCTCTGCGTCAGGTCGAAACATCTGGTACAGGGGCATCAGGTATTCGAATACTCGCGTCGCCCATCTCGGGAACTTGGAAGCTTCAGAAAGTCCACCTCCCGAGACAAGCTCTGCACCTTGGGAACAGGGCCCAGCGATCACTCTGGTGAACGTGCTCGTTCTCCTGAGGGCTGAGAGGTCGCTTGACACGACTGAACGTCCCGCAAGCGCATCTGATCCGATGCTCGCGGCGGCTGTGTCGGGGGCGAGGGTGGCCGGAGCCACCAGACCACAGGTCTCACCTCCTGGAGCACGAACCGCCACCCACGAGGTCAGCGAGTTCTCAACAACGATGGTGCTTCCGTCCCCAGACCACTCGGCGCAGATGGCTCCACACGGGGTGACCACAGTTGGCGAAACCTCTGAAATCACTTGGGACAGGGCCGAGCGAACTGCAGGGCTGTCAATTGAGTCACTTCGTCCAATTTGAGCTACTAGTTCCTCGAAACCAGGCGCAAGGGCCGCATGACCAATCACAGAGAGCCAGTTGGCTTCTTCGCCGATGATCCCTGGGGAGAGCCCGATGAGGGCGGCAGCCGTTGAGCGACTTGAGATTCTGACTTCTTGGCCATCACCAGTGGTAATGGCAAGCGATCGGAGCTTCCCATGAGAGTCATATGCCCTGAAGATCCCTGGCCTACCGGCTGGAAGCACAACTCGAGAGGTGTTGATCACCTTGTCGGTACCGCCGCCCTCCATGACGACCACGCTGAGTTGTTCGTTCTCCTGGGATACGACCACACTGCGGTAGCCCTCTGTGGCCGCCGATGCGAGCAGCTCGGGCACAACTGAGGACCCAACTACCCCAAGAACAAGCGCGAGTGCAGCAAAGATGGCCCCAAGGCCAGACAGGGGAAGTCGACTCATCGTCGATGATCGCTGCGACATGTATCGGCTATCGGCACCTACAAGGGTGCGCTTGAAAACTCTCGCTCAGAGATTCGCACAAACC
>DORQ01000333.1:0-6481 GCA_003514205.1 Acidimicrobiaceae bacterium | reverse complement strand
TTGACTGCCGACCAGGCAGACTCAGTCAGAGAGAACGTCCACGAGCTTGTGGCCCTTGCGAGACCCGAACTTCACTCGTCCAGCTGCAAGAGCGAAGAGCGTGTCATCGTGGCCACGGCCGACGTTGACGCCCGGGTAGAACTTCGTCCCACGCTGACGGACGATGATTGATCCAGCCGACACAACGCCGCCGTCAAACACCTTCACGCCGAGACGCTTTGATTCCGAATCTCGACCGTTCTTGGTCGATCCGCCACCTTTGGTCTTTGACATGAATCCTCAGCCCTTCGTGATTCCTGTGATTTCGATGGTTGCATACGTCTGACGATGCCCCCAGCGACGGCGTTCATTCGCCTTGTTCTTGTAGGTGAACCCGATGATCTTCGGGCCTTTGACCTCGTCAATGATTCGAGCAGACACGCTTGAACCCTTGAGCTGAGCAGGAGTTGCGAGGGTGGTTTCCCCGTCGACGAGCATAACTGGGGTCAGTGAGACCTCAGAGCCTGGTTCGCCCAATCGCTCGACCTGGACACGATCGCCCTCGGCCACGCGATATTGCTTTCCACCGGTTCTAATGACTGCGTACATAGCGGAGGCAACGATATCAGGTGTGGCTGCCATGGGCTATTCGAGTCCTTCGACAGCTGAAGCCAGCACGACACCTCGGCCGTTACACACGCTGCATTGGTCGGCGAAGGACTCGAGAAGGCCCTCCCCAATACGCTTGCGGGTCATTTCGACAAGACCGAGTTCGCTCACGTTGAAGACCTGTGTTCGAGTCTTGTCGCGTGACAGGGCCTCCTTGAAGGTCCGGACCAGGTCCTCTCTGTTGTCCTTGATCTCCATATCGATGAAGTCAACGACGATGATCCCGCCGATATCTCGCAACCTCAGCTGACGTGCTATCTCCACAGCGGCTTCGAGGTTGTTTCGGTAGACGGTCTCCTCAAGAGATTTGGAGCCGACGTTTCTCCCCGTGTTCACATCGATCACTGTCAGAGCTTCCGTGTGCTCAATGATGAGCGACCCGCCCGAGGGCAGCCACACCTTTCGATCAAGACCCTTCCGAAGCTGCTCGGTGATTTGAAATCGTTCGAAGAGCGGCAGGGACTCGGTTTTCCTGTCGTACAGGACCACCCTGTCACCAAGTGCTGGCGAAATGGCTGACACATAATCATGCACATCGTTGAAGAGCGCCTCGTCATCAATCACAACACTCCGGTATTCGGTGTTGAATTCCTCGCGGATGACGCGCACGGCCATGTCTGGTTCGCGGTAGAGCAGCGCCGGCCGATTCTGCTTTTCAGCGAGCGATGAGATCTGGTCCCATTGCTTGAGCAGCCGACCAACGTCTCGCTCGATCTCCTCCGAGGTCACACCCTCAGCTGCGGTTCGGACAATCACTCCGTGCTGAGCCGGCTTCACCCGATCCAGAACCTGACGAAGTCGCTTGCGCTCTTGGTCCGAGAGGCGCTTCGAAATTCCATAGGTCTTGGAATTTGGGACGAGCACCACGAACCGGCCAGGCAGGGAGACTTCCTGGGTCAGGCGAGCGCCCTTATGTCCAATTGGGTTCTTCGTCGCCTGACAAAGAATGAGTTGGCGGGCCTTGAGAACTTCTTCAATTCTTGGCTTTTCGCCTGAAGCGTCGACATCGTCACCTTCAAAGTGCACGTCGCCTCGATACAGAACAGCATTCTTCGGTGTTCCAATGTCAACGAAGGCCGCCTCCATCCCTGGAAGCACATTCTCAACCCGCCCGAGGTAGATGTTTCCATGAATCTGGCTCACATCGTCGGCAGGGCGAGAGACGTAGTGTTCAAGCAGCGAGCGGCCCTCAAGGACCGCAATATGGGTGTGGCCGCTTGAGTCAACGTGCACGTTCATTGAATAGCGGCCAACAGCCTTGCCTTTTCGTTGGCGCCCTTGACGTTTCTTCAGCGTTTTCGCGTCAAGCTCGAACGGCGCACCTTCATCGGTCAGCACCGCCTCGATCGGCGTAGCTGGTTTGCGCCGCTGACCTCCGCCCTGCTGACCTCCTCGCTGTTGACCTCCGCCTGACTGGCCCGCACCCTGTCGTTGGCGGCCAGATTGGTTCTGGCCACCTTGGGATGGCGCCTTCTTCTCCACGGCCTGAGCTGATTTCTGCCCGCCCTCTGCGTTGCTGTCAGCTGACCCCTGAGCTTGCTCTCCCGAGCCACTCCCTGACCCACCGCTCCCGCTCCCGCGGCGGCGACGACGACGTTTCCCAGAGGCGGTTCGACCGCCATCAAGTTCGGTTGGTCCGCCTGGAGGAGCATCGCCAGGAACATTTGGCATCGGTACCGGAGGCTTGGGTGGACCAGGGGGTGGAACTTTCGGCACGAGTGGAGCCGAGGTATCTACCGGTTTCGGCGGGGAACTGGATTGATTTACGTCATCAGTGGACATCAGAACCTTCCAGAAGGACAACGCCTTCAATGGGGTTGGAGACCAAGTCGGCTTCGAGCGGTACGACTCGCTGACCCTCGACTACGGTCCATTGTTCAATTCTCGTGATCCTGTGGGTGCCAAACTCTTCGCCGAGAATGGAGAGAATCTCACTCGGCTTGAGGCTTCTTGGCTTCACAGCAACCTCAGCCAACAATGCTGGTTCACTAGCTGCTGCGGATTCGACAGTGAGACCCAGGATCGCAGGCCGCACATCTTCAACCAACGGTTTCTTTTTGCGGATCAGTTCGAGTTCAATTTCGTCGGCCGCGAGCACCTCCGCACACCGATCATTGAGGCGCGAGCCGGAAATCGAACCCTGGTCATAACTGAATCGCCAGGTGCAACTCGTCACAACTGCCTGCAACGCCTCCGCATTGCCAGCAACCTCCGAGCACCCAGTGATTTCGACTCCAGTTGGTAGGAGATTCGAAAGAATAGTTGCTACTCCCTCTAACTCAACCGGTCTGGTGAGATCGATGTCGATGTATTCAGCAAGTGATTGAGCACCGGTGGGGAGCGCTAGCCCGAAATGGACTTTGGGTCGTGGCGAGAACCCTTCGCTGTAGGCGATCGGCAACTCGGCGCGCCGGATGGCCCGCTCCCAGCAACGGGCGAGATCGAGATGGCCGAGGAACCGAACCTTTCCGACCTTGGTGAAACGAAGCCGAATCCTCACGAAACACCCGCCGGCTTGCGTGGCAACAAAGTGACCGGAACGACCCCGCCTGAAGCGCGATCAACACCGGTCCCTTGGCTCCCACCAGCCGGGGGTGTGGCTGAAGCCACGATGTGTTCAATGGAGTAGCCCGTGCATGCGCCACAGTCGTAACACGGTGTCCAACGGCAGTCTTCCAGACCGAGCTCATTGAGCGCGTCCCGCCAGTCCTGCCACAAGAACTCCTTGTAGAGACCCGCTGAGAGGTGGTCCCAGGGAAGCACCTCGTCCTCGGTTCTGTGCCGATACACATACCAATCCAGCTCAAGGCCATGTTCAACCATGGCCTCTTCCCAGAGTCTGAGGTCGAAGTACTCCGACCACTCTTGGAATGTCCCGCCCTTTCGCCACACTGATTCGATGACCGCGCCGACACGTCGATCCCCACGACTGGCAATTCCCTCGGCAATCGATGCCTTGGGGTCATGCCATTTGAGGTCAAATCCTCGAGTCTTTCGAGCCTCGTCGCGCAGCATATTGATCTTGCGCTGTAATTCGACAGAGGTGTTCTGGCCAAACCACTGGAACGGCGTGAACGGCTTGGGTACGAATCCGCCAACCGACACGGTGACTGACGGGTTCTTGTGGTGAGCCTTACCGATTTCGACCACATTGCGGGCCAGTTCGGCAATGCCCAGGGTGTCCTCATCGGTCTCGGTGGGGAGACCGGTGAGGAAATAGAGCTTCATTCTTCGCCAACCCTGCGAATACGCAGACTCGACAGCTCCGTAGAGATCCTCTTCGCGAATGAGTTTGTTGATCACTTGACGCATTCGCCAACTGCCCGCTTCGGGCGCGAAGGTCAGCCCGGTGCGCCGAGCTTTCTGGATCTGCGCAGCGACTCCAACGGTAAACGCATCAACTCGCAACGAGGGAAGTGAGACGGAGACCTGCCCGCAGTTCGCAGGATCGTTGACGATGTCGGTGACCACGTCCTGAATACCGCTGAAGTCCGCAGAGGACAGCGAAGTCAGCGCAACCTCGTCGTACCCAGTCCGCTTCAACCCTTCTGCAACCATGGTGCGCACCTGGTCGGCAGGGCGTTCACGAACAGGTCGCGTGATCATTCCTGCTTGGCAGAACCGACATCCTCGAGTGCATCCACGAAAAACTTCAACGTTCAGGCGATCATGAACCACCTCGGTGAGTGGAACCAACTGGCTCTTGGGATAGGGCCACTCAGCCAAGTCGGCAATGGTTCGCTTCTCAACTTTTTCTGGAACGTCGGAGTAGCGGGGTGTGACCGAAACGAGCCGCTGCCCGTCATACTCGACCTCATACATCGATGGAACGTAGACACCTTCGATATGGCTGAGTTCGCGGAGCACGTCTTCTCGCGAGGATTTCGGCCCGTTCTTCCATTGGTAAAGAACCTGCGTGATCTCTGACACCACCTCCTCACCATCACCAAGAACCACGAAATCCACGAAGTCCGCGATGGGCTCCGGGTTATAGGTGCAGTGCCCTCCAGCGACGACAAATGGGTGATCCACCGTTCGCTCAGCCGACCGCACAGGAACCTGCGCCAGGTCGATGCAGTTCAGAAGGTTCGTGTAGGTGAGCTCGGCAGAGAGATTGAACGCGAGTAGGTCAAAGGTTGGAGCAGCCCGGTGAGTGTCAACGCTGAAGAGCGGCAACCCATGAGCACGAAGCTCAGCCTCGAGATCAACCCACGGCGCATAGGAGCGCTCAGCTGAAGCATCAGCGCGTTCGTTGAGAATCTCGTAGAGAATCTGCAGGCCCTGATTCGGAAGGCCAATCTCATAGGTGTCGGGATAGATCAGTAGCCAGGAGACCAAATCTGGATCCTGGCGAGGGGTCGCGGCACCATCCTCGCAGCCGATATAGCGAGCGGGTTTCGAGACGTGAGCGAGTAGGGGTTCGAGTTGGGACCACAGGTTGGTCATGATGTTGCCAGCCTACCCGCCCAGGTGCCTTTGGGCAGAACACCCGCCGTTCACGCTCTGTGGAGACGCAGAACCTTCGTGAGTTAGGTGAAGCGGCGGCTATGAACGTTCAGCACTAGCCCGATCGCAGCGAAGGCCGTGAGTGTTGAAGAGCCACCATATGAAATGAAAGGAAGCGGAATGCCAGTAACCGGCATGATCCCGAGGTTCATTCCCACGTTCTCAAAGATGTGAAACGCGAAGAGGCACATCACGCCGACACAGATCAGCGTTCCGACAGTGTCGCGAGCTAGGTGAGCCGTCCTCCACACACGCCACACGATTGCCGCCAAGATGGCGAGCAGGAGCCCCGAACCAACAAAGCCGAATTCTTCTGCAGGGACAGTAAAGATGAAGTCCGTTTGTTGTTCGGGCACCGAACGACCGCTGGTGTACTGACCCTGTAAGTACCCCGAGCCGGTCATTCCGCCAAGGGAGATGGCGGCCTGGGCCTGGCGAGTGTTGTAGCTCGCAGTCAGGGCCGCCGTGCTGGTGTCGTCGGGGTTGACGAAGGTGGTGAGGCGCGCCTTCTGGTAGTTGTCGAGCGCATCGCTGGTCAGAATGGCGGTCACACTCAGAATTCCGATCAGCCCCAGCGCAATCAAGTAGCGAGCTGGAACACCACTGACGGCCAACATTCCTGCGGCGATGGCAACATAGACGAGGGCCGTCCCGAGATCGGGCTGTAACAGAATGAGCCCCATAGGAACCACGAACAGCGCAAGGGCGGCAACCGTCTCTTTCAGCCGTATCCCCTCGAGTCGGGTGCCGACATAACTGGCCACCGCAACGATCACCACTACCTTCATGAATTCGGCCGGCTGTATCTGGATCGGACCCACGTCAAACCAGGCGCGAATCCCTTTGTGTACAGAGCCAATCCCCGGAATGAGCACCCCGACAAGTCCGAGGAACCCAAGGGTGAAGACAAGCCGCGCCCAGTCCCGATATCGCACGTAATCGACGCTGGCTACTGCGGCCGCAAGACAGGCTCCGAGCGTCAGAAAGATGACGTGCTTCTGAATGAAGTCGGTTCCGTTGCCCTTTCCTCGGGTGGCCGAGTAGACCATAAGAGCGCCAATGAGCGAAGCCAAGGCAACCAGACCAACCAACACGAAGTCGATATGACGCCAGGCCGCCGACATATCGCGGCTCTTCACAGAAACTCGGTTGTTGACGAGCATCTAGGCCCCCGACTTTCGGCTGGGTTGGCTTGGAGCGCCTGGCACTACGCCCTCCTGGGTCGGGGCCGCTGACGGGTCGGGCGGGGTTGGCAGCGGTGGCACGCCCGTGGTCTCAGGAGCAGGATTGGAGACCGCCGTCTCGACCACCTCTTCGAGACGTGTCG
>DORQ01000354.1:4941-6855 GCA_003514205.1 Acidimicrobiaceae bacterium | reverse complement strand
ATTGCTGAAGCGTAGGGCAACTCCTGGATGGGACTGGGCAAGGCGCAAGGCTCAAGTAGCAAGGGTGTGGAGAAGAGCTGGTCTGGGCGTGCTGTTCCGAAGTCGCGATCTCCGCGGGCGGGTGGCGCTTCGCCCAGCTCAGATCAGCGATGAAAGAAGTTCAAGGCGGAGCACAACCAGGCCGATCCCTCGAGGATGGCCGAAGATGCAGTTGTTCAGATGCAATTCACGACAGTGGAACGGACTCAGGTCTTCAATGCAATGAATCCGGCACGCAATCGCTGGCCCCAGATTTTCCTGCTCACGGGCTTAGCAGTTGGAACAGCGGCCTATTGGGATCGCAGCTTGATGGGGCTGGCAGCTTCAATCCTGCTGGGTGCTGGCAGCATGTGGCTTGGGGTCGCAGTAGCCAAGTATCGGGCCAAGCGAAGTGGGCATGATCAAGCGGTTGCCTGGGTATCCGAGAGCGGAATCGGGAGCCAGGCTCGCGGGCAAACGCTCTTCTGCGAGTGGCATTCGGTTGTGGGCTGGAGGCGAACTGACGAGGTTCTGGCGGTGTATATCTCGGAGACGCATGCCATACCCCTCTTGCGAAGCCAGCTAGGGCCAGAGCTTGAAGCTCAAGTTATGTCCACGCTTAGCGCTCAGGGAATTGAAGAACGTCAGCCGGATCGCAGGCCAGGCTGGAAGGCGGTAGTGATTGCCTTTCTGGGGATTTGGGCATTAGTTGGTGTGCTCGTCGTCATCATGGTTCAGTTCGAGGGCGAAAGGGACTTTGGGAAGTGTCAGGGTGAGCCTTCCGAGTGGGGGAGTCTTGAAGACAGAATGACCCAAACATCTCCCTCCACATTCTGGATCGAGTGTTGAACCCAGGCTCTTCGACAGGCTAATCGGTGCTCTCTCAACATGAGAGGATCGTTGGGTGCACGACACCGAGGAAGTCATCGCTGAGGACACGGACCTTCGAACAACCGGCACCATCAAGGGGCGACAACTCGCGAGGTCGGTTGGATTCGGGCTCCTCGTTGGGTGCGTTGGGCTTTTCGCTGTGCTGGCAATGGCACCGTTGCTGTCGAAGTCGGAGTTAGCCGTAATGGTGTTGCTGTGTGGCCTGATCGCGATTCATTCGGTCGGGCGCAAGATCCTGAAGATGGCGCTGGGCGCCTTGGCGGTGTTCGGCGTTGTCGTGTTGTTCAGCCCGGCGATGAAATGGTCGTTCGAGAGTCTGGATGTTTCCGAAGCTCCCCGTAAGGCAGATGTGATCGTGGTGCTTGGTGCCGGGTTCTACTGTGGCTCAAGCCAGCTCTCGGGAATCTCAGTCGCTCGCACCACCAAGGCTCTGAGCCTGTTCCGAGATGGGTACGCCCCTGAGATGACCATCTCGGACAATCTCAGATCCCCGTCTTCGGGGTGCCCATCCCAGGCCAAGGTGACCGAGTCATTCATCAAGTCAATGCTTGGCGAGGATGCCCCAGCTGTCGTAACGCTGAGCAACATGCGGTCCACCCAAAGCGAGGTTGAAGCAATCTCTGAACTGAAGGCATCAAAGCGTTGGAAGACGGTGATGGTGGTCACCAGCCCAACTCATTCCCGCCGGGCAGTGGATATGTTCAGATCTGCGGGGGTCGACGCGTTCGTCGTTGCCGCTGACGAGCCGTACTTCGACACGGAAATGAGGACACCTGGCGACCGGGCGAAAGCGCTAGCGCCGGTGCTGCGCGAATTCGCAGGACTAGCGAAGCGGTGGCTCACGGAATAGCTCTGTGTGTCGATCTCGCTCGGGCAACATATGCGAGCTCCTCGGCCGGAGATAGCGCAGCTAGTCCCGGCCCGGGAAGGTGAACTGAGCGAGGTTCCAACTGCTGGCGAGCCAGTGCTTCAGTGCGGCTGCGACCGGTTCATCCAGCTCGGCAT
>DORQ01000354.1:829-4802 GCA_003514205.1 Acidimicrobiaceae bacterium | reverse complement strand
ATCCAGCTCGGCATGGGAGGCCCGGACCCAGCAGGTGACCGTTGCGCAGCGGGTTGTTGGTGGCGTTTCAACCTCGGTCGACCGATCAGGTCGCGACTCATCGGGGTCGATGTAGGTGCAGCCGATGACGTTGCCAGTGTGTGGGTCAAGAATCGTGAAGGCATATGCCACGCCTCGGGTGAACTCGTCGGCGTGGTTGACGAGATCGGACAGGTTTTCCTCGCTCGTCATCGGGGCTGGCCAGCCCACTGCGAGTGCCGCGCCAGGGATGAACCCCGGAGTGGCTCGAATGTGATCGATGCTCGACATCCATGCGTCGAAATCTGATTCGTTGTGCTCAGGGCCGAGTGGGGCGAGGCGGAAACGCTCGGTGCTGAGTGGCTCAGCTGGAACGACACTGGGATCGAATGAGAGAGGTGAGGTCATGGTCTCCGCCACACTACGAGGGGAAGGACCGCAGTCGCTCCAGCGCCTCTCAGCAGTTCAGTCGCCGCGGTCATGGTCCAACCGGATTGCATCGTGTCGTCAACCAAGAGACACGGACCTGAGGGAAACTCGCAGTTTGGGTAGGCCTCCGAGATGCGAAACAACTCCACGGCGTTGGTGGCCTGGCGCACAGAGTTATTGAGCGATGCCTGTCGGGGCGCGTTGAGATCAGCAAGTTCGAGCGCCTCTACGAGCTGAAGCTTTCCCACGATCGCCAGGCGATCACACAGCGACCCGATCAGTTGGGGGTGTGTGCGGCTCGGCATTGGGCATACCCAGGTTGGACGAGTTGACCACTTCCACCTTTTCAGTACGCTCACCACGCCCTCGAACAGTTCGTCGCTGATTGGCCCGTCGGGTCCAGTGCAGGCGGCAGCTGCTGGAGTGGACCATCCGGGGTCGGTTGCGTACGCCAGTGCGCGCCCAACCTCGGCCCGCGATCCTGGGGCGATGTTGCCCTTGCGTTGATCCATGCCGCGAGCCCATTGCTTTCTCGGCTCGATGATGAACTCGCTCGATCTCAGCTGTTGTTGGGCACCAGCAATTCGGGCCGAGGGCAATTCCCGAGCCCGGGAGATGCCGGTGCATACATCGCAACGACCGCAGTCGACTGCACCCGGATCATCGAGTTGTTCGCGCAGAAACTTCATTCGACACGAGGTCAAGTTGGAATACTCGACCATGGCCGCTTGCTCGGAGGAGCGCGCTGCTGCCACCCCTTCGATCCGTTCACGGTCATAGCGATAGTCGGCTGAGGTCCGCTGCCAGTTGTTGCCAACTCGCTCGACCACTCCTTCAACATCGAGCACCTTGAGCAGGGCTTCAAGTCGACCTCTCCGGAGATTGACGGCAACTTCCAGATCACCAATGGAGCAGGCCGACTCAGCGAGCGCCGCAAGCACCGACTCGACCACTTCCTGGGCTGGAAAGGCTGTGGAGTCGAAATAGCGCCAGATGTCGATGTCGGTCGCTGAAGGCAGCAGGGTGGCGCGAGCACTGTCGATTGCTCGACCAGCTCGGCCGACCTGCTGGTAGTAGGAGATTGGGGAGGAGGGCGAGCCAAGGTGAATGACAAAGGCCAGGTCGCCTTTGTCGTACCCCATGCCGAGCGCCGAGGTTGCGACCACGCATCGGACCTCATTGTTGGCAAGGAGCGATTCAATGTGTTCGCGCCGACCAACTTCTGTGGCGCCGGTGTATGACTCAGCGGAGATACCCTCCTGAGCTAAGTAGCCTGCCACCCGCTCAGCCTCGGCAACGGTGAGGCAGTAAACGATGCCTGAACCTGTGGTCGCCTCCAACTCTTCGGCTAACCAGGCCATTCGCTCCGCCGCAGTGTCGAGGTGCACAACGGCGAGCGCGAGTGATTCGCGATCGAGGGTTCCTCTCAGTGTGAGCGTGTCGGTTCCGATTTGCTGGGCGATGTCCACTGATACTCGCTCATTGGCCGTTGCGGTGGTGGCAAGCACGGGAACGCTGTCGCCGAGCTCAGCGATCACGCTCGCAAGTCGACGGTAGTCCGGACGAAAATCGTGGCCCCAGTCCGAAATGCAATGAGCCTCATCGATCACCAACATGCCCAGCGAGGAAGCGAGCTGTGGGAGCACTGTTCGGCGAAATTCATGGTTGTTCAGCCGTTCAGGGGAGATCAACAGCACGTCGATAGCCCCTGAGGAGAGGTCGCTGAAGATCTCCGACCAGCTCTCGATGTTGGATGAATTCACTGTTTGGGCTGCAAGGCCCATCCTTGTGGCCGCACTCACTTGGTCGCGCATGAGTGCGAGCAGCGGCGACACCACCAGTGTTGGACCCTCGCCACGTTCGCGAAGGAGCTGAGCGGCAATCCAATAGACCGCAGATTTTCCCCATCCAGTTCGTTGCACCACCAGCACATGTCTTCGGTTGGCCACGAGCGCCTCGATCGCCTCCAGCTGGTCGGGTCTGAGGATGGCGTCAGGTCCGGCGAGGAGCTCGAGCTTCGCTTGGGCCTCAGCGGCCAGGGTTGCGGTGGTGGTCACGCAGTCAGTCTCGCAGCTCGCTCTGACACTGAAGCATCCGCGTCGTGATGGGTGCTGCGCTCAGCTCGAAGCCCCTACCGGCCGAGGACAGATGCAACCTGGAAGCGTGCCAGGTCCGCAATGAGGGGGTACGGCAGCGGTGTGGCGTAGGGGAATCGCGCGGTTCCCTTCTCGGTCCGATATGGATCAATGGCAGCGGCAAACTCCATATCTCCTGGTGGGATTGGATACATGCCGATGTGTGTCTTCCACGCAGCGAATTGCACGATGCTTTTCTTGTCCACGGCGAAGGTGGGCATGTTGTATGCAATCGTCTCGACTGCCTCCGGAACTGCTTCCTTGATGGTCGAGCGAATCCGCTGCAGAATCTCTTGAACCTCAGGGGAGTGCCCAGCGATGTACTCGTCAATGGAAGTGAACTTGGTTGTCATGGCCTACCTGAATGTTCGTTTCAGCGCTTCCATCACAGGATACGACCCATCGGTGCGGCGGTCCTGTGGAACTGCCCAAGCAATCACCCCACCGAGTCCGTTGCTCGTAACGTAGTTGGCCTTCGCCTCGGCCGATCGAGGATTCTCGAAGGTGATGTAGCACAGCTTCGGCGGCCAGCCGCCAGCTGCGCCCCCCGCGCCTGGTGCCGGTGCTGAGAGGTACGGCGTGTTCGTGATCCCGTCGAAGGTCTCCGCCATGTGGGGGGCATACAGCTCATCGATGTCCTTGAGCGTGAGCTGCGAATCTGCAAACCAAGCGCCCCACTCACCGTGCCATCCACTCGATGGTGCGGACGGGCAATCACCATCGCTGTTCGAATCGCCGTAGGCACTGCCGAAGAGGCCGATGCCAATGCCTACCTTGGCGGCAGGAACGCCAGAGGCAATGAGGCGTTTCACACTGCGGTCGACGCTGAGCGGGTGTCCTGGGCCATCGCCGAACAGCGCACCTTGATGCCACGGCCCATCCCATCCACCCCAGTTCCCGACCGACACATAATTCATCAGGTTGAAGCGGTCCACGGAGGCAAGCACCTCGGGCGCCCAGGTGTAACTCGCATCGAATGGTGAGAGCGCCATCATGATCTTGGACTCGGGCCAGAGGCGCCGAATCTCCACAGCGAGCCGGCCTTCGGCAACGAGGTCAACCTCTTGTTCCCAGTCGAGGTCAACTCCATCGACGCCGAGGGCTTTCGCATAGTCCACGATCGAGCGGGCCAGTGTGGTGGTCGCAGTCGGGGTTTGAGTGCCGGCGATCCACCCACCTGGTGGGTCGTCGGAGCCGCCGACGAGCAGAAGTACTTGGGTGTGAGCGGCGTGAGCCAGCGTGACTACTTCAGTGGCGTACGCCATTGCGCCAGCGTTCGACTCGGCGCAGCACAAGCCGTTGACCACCTTCACGTTTCCTACAACGGTGTGAGAGACCGTGGAGTAGGGAAAGTCCGTCGGCGGGGTCATCGAGGTTTCGTACCACGGGTA
>DORQ01000354.1:0-585 GCA_003514205.1 Acidimicrobiaceae bacterium | reverse complement strand
CTCTCGCCAATCTCCAATGCGGGTTGGCATGCGCTCATCCCAAGCACTGCGATTGCTGCGAGATGTGGGGCGAGCTTCCGTCTGGATCTGCGGCTCGTCATGGTGTCTCCTGAGACAGATCGATCGGATGTGGATGGCGGCTCACTGCTGACCTGGTTGTGCCTCTTCATTGTTCACCAATTCAGCCAAGCTCCGCAGGGAGCCCCATCGAGAAACAGACGCCTCTGCTTCGGTGTCGACCAATGGCCGAGAAAACCTAAGCGCTTGCGTTTGGAACCTGCGCGGTTTCTGACACACCGTCAGAAACTGTTTACACTCTCCCGTTATGCGAGGAATCTTGAGTGCTGCGGCCTACGTTCCCTACTGGCGGCTAGAACGATCGAAAATTGCGGAGTTCCACGGCGGACGCGGCAAGGGGACTCGAAGCGTTGCCTCATACGATGAGGACACGACCACAATGGCAGTGGAGGCGTCACGATTGGCCCTCCGCTCGGTCCCCGAAGCTCGACCGCGCACGGCGCTGTTTGCGACTGCGAACCCGACCTATTTGGAAAAGACCAATGCTGCGGTATTGCATGCTGCGCT
>DORQ01000132.1:6138-11971 GCA_003514205.1 Acidimicrobiaceae bacterium | reverse complement strand
GCCGTGCCGCGGTTGACCCCCGCAAGCCGCGCGACTTCGGAGAGGCTGACTGCCTCCGGCCCGCTGCGGGCGAGCAGCCGGTGCGCCGCATCAAGAATTGCCTCACGCGTGGCCTCTGGATCGCGAGGACGCCGGATAGCTCGGGTGGTTGCGCGGCTCGCCATAATGAACAGCACTGTTGCTTATTATCGATGCGAAGCCAAGTCGCAAAAACGGCCGGAGGTTGCCCCCCGGCCGCAATTGCCGCCCCGGCGATGTGCCGGGGAGATATATCGAAGGTCAGAACTTCTTGCTGATGCCGAACTTAACCAGGCGACCAAGTGTGAAGCCATTGGCGACGCCAAACAGCGAGTTGCCTGCACCGCGGAAAAGCGGCGGGTCCTTGTCGAACACGTTGTCCACGCCCAGCGTGAAGGCCATATCCTTAGTCAGGCCACTGTCTGCCGACAGTTTGTATTGCATGAACAGGTTGAAGACATTGAACGAGCCAACGCTGGCCTGCTGTAAGTTTGCCGCAGTCGGCGTGGTTGCATAGCCACCCGAGTGATTCCAAGTGACCTGCGCGCGCAGATCGCCGATGTTTGCGCCCAGCGTGGTGGCAAGGCGGAATTTGGTGAAATCGATCCCCATCTGATTGACCAGCGCCGCAGCAGAGCTGGACTGCTGATCGAAGGTCAGGATACGGGTTCCAGCCATATCGAAGAACACATCGCCGAAACTGGTGTCGGTCCGATAGCGCACGTAGAAGTCGATGCCGCTGGTCTTCACCCGGGCAAGATTCTGCGTGCGGCTGTCCAGCACGCCGTAGACTGCGCTGAAGTTCTGGCCGGGCAGATTGGCAATGGTGGCCGCCGCATTCGTTGCACCCTGTGCCGAGAGCGCATTGAAATAGGCCTGCATCGCCGGCTCGCCCGCCGTGAAGATCACGTTGTTGTTCGGGAAATCACGATAGGTGCCCGCCGGATTGAAGATCGGGGGAAAGCCGATGATGCCCTTGTAGTCGATATTGTAATAGGTCATCCCGGCTTCGAACCCGTCGAACGCAGCAGGCTTGAGATCGAACCCGAGCGACCAGGTCTGCGCCTTCTGCGGCGAGAGCGGTGCGATCGTGCCGCCCGAAGTAAGCAGCAAGGTGCGGCCCGTCGGCGGCGGGACGGCAGGGTTCGAGAACGGCCTGACCGAAAGCGGCAGGATGCTCCACGTTGGCGCACCGCTGAGCGCGATGTCCGACATGCCCGGTGCCTGGAACGAACGGCCCCAGTTGCCGCGGAGACGCAAACCCTTCACCGGTTCGAAAATCAGACCGAGCTTCGGATTGAATGTGTTGCCAAAGTCGCTGTAGTGATCATAGCGGCCAGCAGCGGTTAGGGTCAGTGACTCAAAGGCACCACCGCTGACAATTGGAACATTTATCTCGCCGAACACCGACCAGACATCGCGCTTGGCCGTGCGTTCGGGCAGCGCAGCCAATGCGGCGGCAGTGAGCGTGCGGCCATTGTTGCCGGAATAGGTCTCACGCAGATACTCGGCGCCGACCGCAACGCGCACGTCGCCAGCAGGCAGGGCGAAAAGCGGACCATCGGCGATCATGCGGGCATTGGTTTGCGTGTGCTTGGCCCGCCCGAATTCGAACCAGTCAAGCGCGGTGGCGAGAGTAGCGGCATTGCCAGCTGCGGTCAGGTTGAACGGATTGAACGTTCCTGCGGCAATTGCCGCGTTGATCGGCGTGCCATTCACAATCTGTCCGAGGAAATTCGATTTGCCCTCGCCATAGCTGCCCAGAACATTGAGCTGCCAGCCGGCGGCAAAGTCCCACTTGATCGTCGGGGTAATGCCCCAGGATTCCATCGTCGTGTTTTGACGGCGGAAATTGCCGACAGCCGGCGACAGGTTGTAAAGCAACTGACCGCTGGCTGGCGAACCCGGCAGAGCAGCGAGGAACGGTGCCGCAAAAGGATTGCTGCTGGGGATAGCCGAGCCACCGGCGACGAACAGCGGTCCGCCATCCGAGTTGTTTTCGCGGTGCACGTAAAACACGGTGACGCCCACGCTCACCGGTCCGCCGTTGTCATAGCCAATGCGGCTGAACACCGAGTGCTTTTCTTCCTTTGGATAGAAAGTCGCGAGTTCGGTGTTGTCGCAGCGGTTGCCAAAGCCCGGAGTGGCACTCACCGTGCTGCCTGACAGGGGATAGAACGCGGTGCCGATGCGGATCGAACCGGGCGAGCAATCAGACGAAGCACCAAGATTGTTGACCCAGTCGCGGCTCTGCGACCAGTCGCGATCGCGGCCATAGAGTTCATCATGCTTGCTGAAGTCGTAGGAGATGTAAGCCGAAAAGCCGTCCCACACCTTGCCCGCGGTGATACCTGCATTGTACTGCATGTAGTCATCGGCAAAGCCAACGTTGCCCTTCACTTCGACGCCGTCGAAGGTCTTGCGCGTGATGAAGTTCATCACGCCGCCGATCGCGTCCGAGCCATAAGTGGCTGAGCCGCCGTCAGTGACGATATCCACACGTTCGATCGCACCGGACGCAATCGCGTCAAGATCGGGCGAGCTCTGGGTGATGCCCATGCCCGGCATGCGGTGGCCATCGAGCAGCAGCAGCGTCGAGGCGCCGGAAGCCGAAGTGCTGCCGAGGTAGCGCAGCGAAGGACGGTTGACCGCTAGCGAGAAGTTTGAGCTGCCGCGCACCCCGACGAAGCCAAGGAAGTTGCCGGCTTGTGGCACGCTGGCGATCAGATCCGAGGTGTTCGCCGCGCCGACAGCATCGATCTTGTCCTGACCGACCGCGATGGATTGTGAACCGCCCGGTGCAATGCCGCGAATCAGCGTGCCGGTGACGACAATCTGCTCATCGCTGCCTTCATCAGCATCGGCATTCTGCGCAAATGCGGGGGCCGAAAGCGACAGCAGGCTAACGCTTGCAATCGCGAGAGTGCGAATATTCATGGATTTTCTCTCCTCACTGGCGAGGCAGCCAGTTTCAGCATTCCGCCCCGCAAAAAACTTATTCACGCGCCATCCGCGCATGGAATTGAGGGTCCGTTATGCAGTCGCGCCGCTTTGGTCAAAGCGCTTGAGCGAGAATAAACAAGAAATTCTCATTTTGAACAAATGTGTGACAAATTTGCCATAGCAGGCGCTCAGGCAGTGGGTGCCAGCCCGGCAACTTCGGCCAAGACGCGCTCTGCATGTTCCTTCCGGCAGATCAGCAGATCAGGCATATAGACGTCGGCCTGATTGTAGATCAGCGGTGAGCCGTCGATGCGGCTGCAATGCAGGCCATAGGCCATCGCCACAGCAGCGGGCGCGCAGCTGTCCCATTCGTATTGCCCGCCAGAATGCGCGTAGATGTCTGCCTCGCCGCGCACCACGGCCATGGCCTTTGCGCCAGCGGAGCCCAGAGGATGGAGTACACCATCGAGTGCGGCACGAATCGCCATTGCCTCGTAGGCAGGGCGTGAACGGCTCACGACCAGCCGGGGAGGGCCATTGGATGGTGGGGGAGCAGCGGTCTCGGGCGTGGAATACGTCACTCCCAGTTCGGGCAGTGACACTGCGCCCACGAGGGGCTCGCCTGCCACGCACATTGCCACGTGAACTGCCCAGTCGGTTCGGCCCGGTTCGGAAAACTCCCGTGTTCCATCGAGTGGGTCGATGATCCAGACACGCTCGGCCTGAAGTCGGCTCAGGTAGTTCTCTCGATTCTCGCCTTCCTCCTCTGACAGGATCGCATCCTCGGGTCGCTCGGAGCGGAGGGCATCGATCAGGAAACGGTTGGCGATCTGGTCGCCGGCAGCTTTGACGACGTATTGCGGGCTGTTCTTCGCGAATAGCTCGCGGCGCAGCTGGACGAGGAGCTCGCCGGCCTCAGTGGCCAGTCTGGCCGCGAGGGAATGGTCTTGATCAAGAAGGCTCATGGCAGGGGTCAGTCTGTCACGAGCCCGAGGGTGAGGTTGCCCGATGCGAATGATCGGGTGCGGCTAAATATGACCAAGTTGGTCGGGTTTAGTACGGTGCTGGTCATGACCTACGGACTATCGCACCTCGGCGCGCTCGAAGCAGAGTCAATTCACATCATTCGGGAAGTGGCAGCGGAGTTCGAGCGTCCCGCACTGCTCTTCAGCGGCGGCAAAGACTCAATCGTGATGTTGCGGCTGGCTGAGAAGGCGTTCTGGCCAGCGCGACTGCCATTCCCGGTGATGCATGTTGATACTGGTCACAACTTTGCTGAAGTCATTGAGTTCAGAGACAAGCGAGTGGCAGAGCTTGGCTGTCGCCTCATCGTTTCCTCGGTTCAAGACGACATCGACGCTGGTCGAGTGGTTGAGCTCACCGGTCCCCGGGCCAGCCGTAACCAGCTGCAAACCACGGCATTGCTCCGCGGCCTTGAGGAGCATCGCATCGATGCCGCTTTTGGCGGTGCCCGTCGGGACGAGGAGAAGGCCCGAGCGAAGGAACGAGTGTTCAGCTTTCGGGACGAATTCGGACAGTGGGACCCGAAGAACCAACGGCCAGAGCTCTGGAGTCTCTACAACGGCAAGCACCGTCCCGGCGAGCACATCCGGGTGTTCCCCCTGAGCAACTGGACCGAACTCGACATCTGGCAGTACATCGAGGCGGAAGGCGTTGAGATTCCTTCGATCTACTACGCACACGAACGAAACGTATTCGAGCGAGATGGCATGTGGCTTGCCGTGAACGAATGGGCCACCCTGATGGACGGGGAGACTGCCCACGTCAAGACTGTGCGCTACCGGACCGTGGGAGACGCGACGTGTACTGGGGCTGTGGTCTCCTCGGCCTCCAACGTTGCAGAGGTGATCGCTGAAGTCGCCGCCTCGAGAATCACCGAGCGAGGGGCCACGAGGGCAGATGACCGAGCCTCGGAGGCAGCGATGGAAGATCGAAAGCGTGAGGGGTATTTCTAAATGACCGATACACCGAGAGATTCTGATGCACACCGAGATTCTGCGGGAAAGACGATGACTGGCACCCGCAATGACACCGAAATGTTGCGCGTTGCAACAGCGGGAAGCGTGGACGATGGGAAGTCAACCCTGATCGGCAGGCTCCTCTTTGACTCGAAGTCGATTTTCGAGGATCAACTCTCAGCAGTGGAAGCGACGAGCATCCAGATGGGTGCGGAGTACACCAACCTCGCGCTGTTGACCGACGGGCTTCGAGCAGAACGCGAACAGGGCATCACCATTGATGTCGCCTATCGGTACTTCTCGACACCGAGGCGAAAGTTCATCATCGCCGACACCCCTGGCCACCTCCAGTACACGCGAAACATGGTGACAGGAGCCTCAATGGCCGACCTCGCCATTGTGTTGATCGATGCCCGCAAAGGAGTGTTGGAACAATCGCGCCGGCACGCGTTTATTGCCTCACTCTTGCGGATACCCCACCTTGTGTTGGCCGTGAACAAGATGGATCTCGTTGACTACTCCGAAGACCGGTTTGAGGAAATCAAGGCGGAGTTCAGGGAGTTCGCCCGCAAGTTAGATGTGGCTGATCTCACCTTCATTCCGATCAGCGCGCTTCACGGAGACAATGTGGTTCACCGGAGCGAGCAGATGAGTTGGTATGAAGGCTCATCCTTGCTGCATCACCTTGAGCAAGTCCATATCGCCAGTGATCGCAACCTCATCGATAGTCGATTCCCAGTTCAATACGTGATTCGTCCCCATGGGGCCGAGCACCACGACTACCGCGGCTACTCCGGCCGGGTGGCCGGGGGAGTCTTCAAACCTGGCGACGAAGTGATGGTTCTTCCGAGCGGGTTCACCACACGAGTGCAGCAAATCGACACGTTCGATGG
>DORQ01000132.1:4892-5905 GCA_003514205.1 Acidimicrobiaceae bacterium | reverse complement strand
GTCGGCCAAGATATTGAGGCCATGGTGTGCTGGATGAGCGATCAGACCTCGTTGTCCCAGGGCCAGAAACTCGGCATCAAGCACACCACGCGGTCGGGCAGGGCTTTGGTGAAAGACCTGCAGTACCGCCTCGACATCAACACGCTGCATCGCGATGAGCAGTCTGAACGGCTCGCGTTGAACGACATTGGGCGAGTCACATTGCGAACGACAGTGCCGTTGTTCTACGACGAGTATCGCAGGAACCGAGAAACTGGATCGTTCATTCTGATTGACGAGGGAACGAACAGCACAGTCGGTGCGGGCATGATCCTTGATCCAAAGTAGCTGCGATGATTCTCACACCAATGGCTGAGGGCACAACATGATGGTGGAATCATGACCGAGAATGTTCAGTGGCACGGATCGCTTGTGACACGCGAGCAGCGTTGGGGCGCTGTTTCTTCTGAGGGAATCATCGTGTGGCTGACCGGGCTTTCGGGCTCGGGCAAGTCGACGATCGCCATGGAAGCAGAGCTGCAGTGCATTGTTGCTGGGCGACCAGCGGTGGTCCTCGATGGTGACAACCTGCGGCATGGATTGAATTCGGATCTCGGATTCGGTGAGGCTGATCGCAACGAAAACATTCGACGCGTCGGTGAGGTAGCGATCCTCATGGCGGAGGTCGGCATGGTAGTTCTGGTGCCACTGGTGTCGCCGTACCGAGCAGCGCGTGATGCTGTGCGAGAGCGTTGCGAAGGTGCATCGTTGCGGTTCGTGGAGATCTTTGTGGACACACCGCTTACCGAATGCGAACGGCGCGATCCAAAGGGGCTCTATGCCAAGGCTCGATCAGGCGAGCTTGTGGGACTCACAGGCATCGACGCACCGTACGAGGCGCCAATCCGTCCTGAGTTGCACCTTCGCAGCGACGGCATCGGCCTCGCCGAACAGGTCGCGCTGGTGATGGGCCTTGTTGCGGCGCCATCCGCTGAACCCGCTGAGTAGCACTGAGCCCGCTGAGTAGCTCTGAG
>DORQ01000132.1:3650-4546 GCA_003514205.1 Acidimicrobiaceae bacterium | reverse complement strand
GGACCATACGGCTCACCAGCGAGCTCGTAGCACTCAGCGTGGTAGTGCTCGATACGAATCCACCGCTTCTTCTCATACACATTGCAGATGATCTGCTTCAGGCGGACCTTCGCCTGGAACTTCACGCGTTCGTCGCAATGCGCACAATCCACAGAGGATCCAGCCTCAATATCTCGCTGAACTGCCCGGCTCACCGGTTTAACCTTCTTGACGCCTGATGTAGCGGTCTTCGTTGCCATGAAAGAAGGCTTCGGCGGTTTGAAGACAAAACCTGAAAAGAAGGTGCCGATTGGTGCCAACGGCGCACCTGGCACCTCTGAAAATGGTTCTGTTTGCCCATCAAGTTGCCGGAGATCCTCAAAGGAACACGGAGCGGACTCCTAACGTTTGAGGGGTTTGTACTTCAGTCGATGCGGAGTATTGGCGTCGGCGCCGAGTTCGCGTTTGCGGAAGGCCTCGTAGTCAGAGAAGTTTCCTTCGAACCAACGAACCACCGAGTCGCCTTCGAAGGCCAGAATGTGTGTTGCAACACGATCGAGGAACCATCGATCGTGAGAGATCACGACTGCACATCCGGGGTAGTTCTCCAGACCATCCTCCAAGGCTCGAAGGGTGTCGACATCGAGATCATTCGTTGGCTCGTCCAACAACAGCACGTTTCCCCCCTCTTTCAGGATGCGCGCAAGGTGAACTCGATTTCGTTCGCCTCCAGAAAGCACCCCGACCTTCTTCTGCTGGTCTGGGCCCTTGAAGTTGAACGACGCGCAATAGGAGCGGCCGTGAACCTCTCGGTTGCCGATCTTGAGATTGTCTACGCCTCCCGTGATGCAGTCGTACACCGTTGATTCGCTATCGAGGACATCTCGCGACTGGTCCACGTACGCCAGTTCCACTGT
>DORQ01000132.1:0-3317 GCA_003514205.1 Acidimicrobiaceae bacterium | reverse complement strand
GCGACGTCCGGCCGGAATGATGATCTCCAATTTCGAGTCAGTATCGCGGGCCGCTTCAGCCTCGGCTTGAAGCTGTTCGTAGGCCGCGAGACGCGCTTTGCCCTTGGCCTGTCGTGCCTTTGGCGCCATCCGAACCCACTCAAGTTCGCGATCAAGGGTCTTCGCTCGGGTGCTGTTCTGCTTGTCCTCAAGGGCGAGGCGTTTCTGTTTCTGCTCCAACCAGCCTGAGTAGTTGCCTTCAAAGGGAAATGCTCGACCGTGGTCGAGCTCAAGGATCCACTCGGCCACCTTGTCGAGGAAATAGCGATCATGGGTGATGGCAACCACAGTGCCGGAGTAGTCGCCGAGGAATCGTTCAAGCCAGGAAACCGACTCGGCATCCAGGTGGTTTGTCGGCTCGTCGAGCAACAGCAGGTCAGGGTGGCTCAGCAGTAGCTTGCAGAGGGCGACGCGGCGCTTCTCGCCACCAGAGAGTGGCCCGACCTCAGCATCGCCTGGGGGGCAACGAAGGGCGTCCATTGCGATCTCGACATTTCGTTCGAGATTCCAGCCATCAGCTGCTGCGATCTTGTCCTCGAGGCTTGCCTGAAGTGCGCCAATCTTTTCAAAATCGGCGTCAGGTTCGCCCCACATATCCATCACCGCGTTGTACTCCGCCAACACGTCGCGAATTGGTCCAACCCCGTCCATGACGTTTTCAAGGACGTTTTTGGATTCGTCGAGGTGTGGTTCCTGCTCAAGGAGACCCACAGTGAAGCCGGGAGTCAGGCGTGCCTCGCCAGTGAACTCGTCATCACGGCCAGCGAGGATTTTGAGCAGGGAGGACTTACCGGAACCATTGGCTCCGATGACGCCAATCTTGGCTCCTGGAAAGAACGAGAGAGTGATCTCCCGGAGGATGTCGCGATCGGGTGGGTAGAACTTGCCGACCTTGTACATGGTGTAAATGAACTGCGCACTCATGGCGGGGGATCGTACTGCCAACGGGCCAGTGTTCCGAACTGAGGAGGGAACTGGGGGTGGCGGGCTCGGGGTTCAGTACGCTGTCAATCATTCGAGGGCGGGTTCTCAGGAGGACACTCGATGAACACGCAAGCGGAATCGCTGGCAACGAACACGGCTCCACGTCAGCGTCCGGTTCGGGTTGACGCCCTCGACGGTCTCCGTGCCATAGCGGTAGTGGCAGTCGTGTTGTATCACGCGGATCCATCGTTGTTGCCAGGTGGGTTTCTGGGTGTCGACTTGTTCTTCGTACTCTCGGGCTACCTCATTACCTCGCTCATATGGCTGGAACATCAGCGACCCGACGGGTTCGGCCTGCGCGAGTTCTGGTTTCGGCGAATGCGAAGACTGTGGCCCTTGGCCTGGGTGACACTCGCTGCGATTGCGGTCGCCTCGTTGTGGGGCGTCTGGGGCTTGGATCGACAGCGCTCGCTCCCCAAGGAATTGCTTGCTGGATTCATTCATCTCGCGAATTGGTACCAGATTGACCACGGTGGTTACGTGCAGTCATTCACGGCTCCATCTCCTGTTCGCCATTTCTGGAGTCTTGCGATTGAGGAGCAGTTCTACCTTGTGTGGCCGGCGTTGCTCGCCCTGTTGTGGAGAGGGAACCACCCCCGGGGCCGACTCCGTGAGGATCGGCGGGAAGAGCCGAAGGGAATGTGGACGACCTGGGCAGTGCTTGGATGTCTGATTCTCGCGTCGCTGTATGCAGGGTGGCGTCAAGCCGATCACCTTGATCGGGCCTATCTGGGCAGCGACGTACGCGCAGTGGCCCTGCTCGTGGGCGCAACAATGGCCGTGGCCGGTCGCTCTCGGCCATTTTCTGGTGCGCAGTCAGCGGTGCTTCGCCGCGCGCTGGTTGGCGCTGGCCTGCTCGGCGGAGCAGCCCTTGTGTATGGTGCATTGGTCGTGCACACGAATTCCGACTGGCTACCGAAAGGCGGCTTCGGAATCGCCGCGATCGCTGCAGGTGCGGTCATGGCAGCAGTGCTGAACTCCAGTCTGCTCTCTCGTTTGATTGGGTGGCCACCTCTCGCAGCTTTCGGAAGACGGTCCTTTGCGCTCTACCTCGTGCATTGGCCGCTGCTCGTCGCTATTGGGCCTGGGCGCCCCGCATGGGTGAGGATCCTGGTGGGACTCCCAGTCTCGTCGATACTCGCTGCGTGGCTTCACCGAGTCATCGAGCAACCCATCATCCGACATCAGTACTCAACAGGCCGACTCCTCGTCAGCGGCGTCCTCGGAGCGACAGTGGCAGTCGCCTCGCTCGTGATTGCCGTACCCGCGGGAACCACACCGACTGAGCAAGTCAATGCATCGCTTGGCCAGGTTCCCGATCCTGAGCTTGCTGACCCAGCACCCGCCAATTCACAGCCGACGGGAAGTTCAAGCGCGGCCACTGTTCCCTGCGTGCCTTCGGGTCAAGTGCCCACACCCAGCCAAACGCCGCCGGTATCGGAAGACGGAGGGTTTCAGCCAGACACAGTGCGTCCGGTTGAGGACCCCAGTGGGTCAGTGTGCGACGAACAACTCAACGTACTGATCGTGGGCGACTCAACGGGTCGTGGCGCGGCGAATGGCCTCGTTGGTCTCGGCGACCCGCGACTCAGAGTTTGGGATCGGACGGAGCTGGGGTGCTCATTGGGCGACGAAACCTGTCCGGACTGGCATGAGCTCTGGTCAAATGCCGTCACTGAGATCCAGCCAGATGTGGTGGTGATGTACCTAGGCGTGGTCTCCGATCTCTACGGGATCGAGGACGCCAAGTTCGATAGCGACCAAGCCGCGACGGATCGCCTCACCACGCTGAACGATGCTGTCGAGCTTCTCGCCAAGAACGGCGCAATGGTCTTTCTCGTCACCGTTGCTGATCCACTTCCCCCAAAGGGGTTGTTCTTCTGTCAGGGGGAGGCCCGCAACTCTCGTTGCGACCCGAAGTGGGTATCGCTGTGGAATCAAGCGGTCCTGCGAGTGGCTCAGGAACAATCAGCTGAAGTGCTTGATGTTCGTGGCTGGATTGAGGAACGCGGCTCGTCGACTTCCGACCGACCCGACGGTCTTCACCTGGCCGGCACATCGCTTCAGGAATTGGCCGACTGGATTCGCGTTCGGCTCGGAGCGACCAAGCCGAACTAGCTCAGAACTCGGTTCGCTCAGCGAGGAACTGGCTATCTTCAAAACGGAGAAGTGGCCCGGTGATTCCGGGCCACTTCACCTTCGTTGAACGTAGGCGCTCACTACTTCTTTTTGGCTGGTGCCTTTGCTGGGGCTTTCTTTGCCGGAGCTTTGGCTGGTGCCTTTTTGGCTGGTGC
>DORQ01000165.1 GCA_003514205.1 Acidimicrobiaceae bacterium | reverse complement strand
AGGGCGCATCCCAAGACGTCGCGAAGCCTGGCGGCGTCGGCCGCGTCGGCGAATCTACGCTCAGCACCAATCGAGACCTCAATTGCGCGTCGGTTCTCAAGGAGCTGCTCAAGGGCCTCGTTGAGCGCTTCGGGGACTCCGGACCAGCGCAACAACAACTCGTCTCGATTCATCGGTCCAAGCACTCGAAGCAGATCATGAACACGGTCCACCGAGTTGGCTTGGCGCCGCGGCACCAAACACTGCAGCTCCTGTTCAACTGCTTCAAGCACCTCTGCGTCGAGCAAAGCCCGAAGCTCCTCGGCGCCGAGCAGGTCTTTCAGGAGATTTCGGTCGAGGGCAAGCCCCGTGGCTCGACGTTCGGCGAGGGGAGCGTCGCCTTCGTACATGTAGGTCGCAACCCAGCTGAACAACAGCGACGCAGCAAAGGGCGAGGCCGACTGAGTGTCGGCTTGCACCACGCGGATTGCACCACGCTGCATCTGCTCCAGTAGGCCACGAAGCGCTGGCAGGTCGAAGACGTCGTTCATGCATTCCCGGGTGGTCTCCAACAGGATCGGGAACTCCGGGTACTTTGCGGCAGCTGCGAGCAGAGTTGCGCCCCGTTGGCGCTGTTGCCAGAGCGGGGAGCGCTGGTCCACTCGTCTGCGTGGGAGCAGAAGTGCGCGCGCAGCTGACTCCCGAAATCGCGAGGCAAACATTGCCGAGGTTGGTAGCGCTGCCATGACCAGCTCATCGATCTCCGAGGCATCGATCAGCAGATCGTTGACATCGAAGGACTCCACGCCATCGGGGAGTCGGAAAATGATGCCATCGTCGGTCCAGAGGATCTCGAGGTTGTCGGTGCCGTTCTCCTCAATCCGACGACGCAGCGCCAACGCCCAGGGTGCGTGAACTCGCGCTCCAAACGGCGTGAGGATACAAATTCGCCAGTCGCCAATCTCATCGCGAAACCGCTCGACAACGATGGTCCGATCGTCGGGCAGGCTTCCTGTTGCTGCCGCCTGATCATCGAGGTAGGCGATGAGATTCTGAGCGGCCACGGGTTGCAGGAAGTGATCCTCGGTCAGGCGAGTGATCGCCTTCTCCTGCGGGAGGGCTCGAATCTCCCGCAGAAACCTGCCGACTGCGGTGCCAAGCTCGATCGGGCGACCTGGGCCGTCGCCATGCCAGAACGGCAACTTCGCGGGAAGACCCGGAGCCGGGGTAACGATCACTCGGTCATGGGTGATCTCCTCGATTCTCCATGTGGAAGCGCCGAGTAGGAAGGTCTCCCCTGGTCGGCTTTCGTACACCATCTCCTCATCGAGTTCTCCGACGCGGGAGCCATCAGGAAGGAACACCCCAAACAGTCCGCGATCGGGAATGGTCCCTGCGTTGGTCACCGCAATGCGCTGGGCGCCCGGGCGGCCCACCACCTTCTCAGCACGCCGGTCCCAAATCACCCTGGGGTGAAACTCAGAGAACTCCTCCGATGGATAGCGGCCGTCGAGAAGATCGAGCACACTTTCGAATAACTGCTTCGACAGTGTGGTGAACGGTGCGCTCCCTCGAAGGATCAACGCGAGCTGAGCAAGTTCCAACTCCTCTAGGGCAACTGAGGCGACGATCTGCTGAGCCGCAACATCGAGTGGATTGCGAACATACTGGGTTGACTCGATTTCACCCTGCGCCATTCGCTGAACCACCACCGCGGTCTCAACCAAATCAGCCCGATGCTTGGGGAAGAAACGTCCGCGACTTGGCGCACCAACCTGATGGCCGGCGCGCCCGACTCGCTGCAGCCCCCGCGACACCGAACCTGGCGACTCCACCTGAATAACCAAGTCGACCGCACCCATGTCGATACCGAGTTCCAGCGAGGAGGTGGCCACGAGAGCTTTCAGCCTGCCGGCCTTCAGGTCATCTTCGAGAAGGAGACGCTGCTGTCGGCTCAACGAACCGTGATGGGCCCTCACGAGTTCGGCCGACTCCGCCGGAACTGTGGCGGTGTTCTCTCCACCACGTTGGAGACCGTCGCTCGCCAGTTCGTTAAGTCGGGCCGCGAGTCGTTCGGACAATCGCCGCGCGTTGACGAAGATGATCGTCGAGTTGTGAGAGTGGATGAGCTCAAGAAGCCGTGGATGCATCGACGGCCAGATGGATCGGTAGGACGGCCGATGCCCGCCCGCTGGATCCTCCTGCTCCACTCGCTCGCCGAGGAGGGCCATGTCCTCGATTGGAACCACGACCTCGATCTCCAAGGGCTTGCGAGCCCCTGCATCGACGATGGTCACAGGGCGGGGCCCAATCACTTCTCCTGTCGAATGATCACAGTGATTTCCGCCTAGAAAATGGGCGATCTCCGACAGTGGGCGCTGTGTGGCCGATAACCCGATCCGCTGCGGAGGGCGGTCGCAGATCTGCTCCAGTCGTTCCAAGCTCACAGCAAGGTGAGAACCTCGTTTAGTGGCCGCCACCGCATGGATCTCATCAATGATGACGGTATCGACGTGGCGCAACGACTCCCTCACGGCGGAGGTGAGCATCAGATACAGGGACTCTGGAGTGGTGATGAGAATGTCTGGTGGGTGTTTGGCGAGGCGCCTGCGCTCCTTCGCATCAGTGTCTCCAGTTCGCACTCCCACAGAGGGGGCGACCCAGACCGATCCCAGTCGTTCAGCTGCGAGCGTGATCCCACGAAGTGGTGCCTTGAGGTTCTTGTCCACGTCAACCGCAAGGGCCCGAAGTGGCGAGATGTAGAGGACTGTTGTGCCTGCAGCGGCCGCCACACTCGCATCACGGGAGCCCAGTCGATCGAGTGCTGATAGAAAGGCTGCAAGCGTCTTGCCAGAACCGGTTGGGGCGCAGAGCAGCACGTGGGCTCCGGTTGCAATGGCGGGCCAAGCCTGTTCCTGGCACCCGGTGCTGGAACCAAAGGTATTCAGGAACCAGGATTGGGTCGGAGAGCTGAACTCCGAAACTGCACCCTCAGTCGTCATCTCCTCAGGCTACCCACCACGACCGACAGCGAACCTTGCCATGCCCAGCGGCGGCTGGCAGGCGGCTGGCGAGCAGGCGGGCAGGCGGGCAG
>DORQ01000186.1 GCA_003514205.1 Acidimicrobiaceae bacterium | reverse complement strand
GGTGCGCTACGGCCTGCGGCCCGATTGGGCGCGAAATTCTGGGGTGGTGTCACAGCGAGCCCGAAGTGCCGGTTAGTATCTCTGAAGAATGCAGTTGATGCGCAGTCCGGTGTACGGTGTGCGTGTCTAACTGAGCCGACGTCCGGAACCCCGGTTCGCTCGGCAGGTATCCACAACACAACAATGGAGGAACTTCCTTGAGAAACTCATCAGGGCATCGTGCGAGGAAGATGGGTGGGGCATTATTCGTTGCTGCCATCGCAGTCTCGTCCATCGCCACAGCCGTTTCAGCCGACCTCGGCGACTCTGACGGCGCTAACCCGCCCGTGTCGCCCGGTAATCCCAAGCCCGACGTTGGCGGTTACATCCGAGTCCAGCCGGCCGTCGCAACCGACAAAGAAGACCAGCGGGCGCCAACGGTCATCCCGGGCATTAACGCTCAGGCAGGCGGCAACCTCCAGGTGCAGTTCCCAGATAACTTTGAGTCTGGCGACCGAATCCTCATCTCCGTCTTCCCAGACGGAAGCCAGGGCGTCGGCGGTACTCTTGGAAATGGTGTAAACTGCGTAGATCTTGACAAGTCGGTTGGCTATTCGGCCGTTCCGGTGCTGGATCCCGCCACCGGGGTCACTGGCCCGTTCGACGGGAACCAGGGTGCGTGGGGCGGCCAAGATTTCACGAACGACCCTAGGACACAACTGAACGGAGGAAATGGTCTCCCTGACCCCAGTACCCCGGGCACCGCAACCCCTAAGCCGATTGTTGCCGTGAGTCTCGCCTCGTCGAGCCAGTGCGCACCGAACGGATTCAAGGACGTCATCGTTCTCACGTTCAGCAACCAGAGTGGCCCTGACACTGCTGCAACCCGGAATGATCAGTGGGTGCTGACGCTGACCGGCATTCAGTACAACGTGGGCAAGTCAGTTCCTGCCGGCCCACTGCATAACGTTCCATTCTCCCAGCAGGGTGTTGATGGCACGGATCCGTTGAGCTACCAAGACACGCCGCTGTTCGGCGGAAACGACGCACCTGGCGGAAATGATCTCGTCGCGGGAGCCGCCAATCCGGAAAACCAACTTGTCGGCGGTGTTCCCAACATCGACGCCAGAATGTGGACGAACTCTGCGATCGTTTCTCCGATCGTCATTTCCGCCGTTGGCAATTCGCTGGTCGCAGACAATACGTTCCAGCCACTTGGCACGGTGACAATCACCGAGGCGACCGGCGACGGAGTTGGTTTCGCGGAACCCGCAGTAGCGCTCCCCTCCAGCTTGACTCACCTGCTGTTCTTCCCAGGACTCATTTTGGGTGGCACGCCGACCGTGGCAGTCACCAACAATGCGGGGCAGACGGCTACCATCACCGGCGTTGACAACAGCGCGTTCGCATACGGCCAGTCCGGTTCCATGGTCGAGATGACGGTGAACACAGCGGCCGCATCGACGGCGAACCTGACGGCCGGCACATTCGTGATCAGCGGCGTGCTCGCACGTACGGGCACTGCGGGGCCCATCGGGACGATCCTCTACGATCCGTTGACCACCGGCCCCTTCAGCTTCACGACTTTGTCGCCCCCTTCGGCAACGCGCACCCTCGGCTACCTCGCTCCGGACGACCAGACGCAGGGCGGATCAACGTTTGACTCGGATGTCAACCAGCCATTGCTGGTTGTTTCGTTCTCGCTGGCCGTTGCGGTTCCGCAGCGAGTCGGTGGCGCAGACCGGTATGAAACTGCGGCGAAGATTGCATCTAACCTCTCATGCGGAGACTATGCAGTGATCGCAAGCGGTACGTCCGACTCGGACGCCCTGTCGGCTAACTACCTCGCAGGCCGTTTGGCCCGTTGGACAGGCAACGACGTGCCGGTGCTTCTCACCGGAACCTCGGTGCCGGAATTCACCAAGACCGCTTTGCGGAACCTCGGCGTCAAGAATGTGTACATCGTGGGCGGTACAGCAGCAGTGAGTAAGGCTGTCGCCGACGAGATCGACGCCCTCAACGCATTTAACTGTGGAGGTAGCATTCCCAGCTCCGAGCAGACCCTCGGTGTCGTCCGCATCGCGGGCGCAACAAGGTACGAGACCAACCGTGCAGTGGTGGGTGCCGGCTCGGCAATCAACACGGGCTCGATGGCCTTCGATCCTTTCCTTCAGACCAAGTGGCTGCAGCCAGCAAAGAAGACTGCAATCCTTGCCACTGGAACGAACTTTGCCGATGCGCTCGCGGCTGGGCCCGTTACGTACGGTGAGGGCTTCCCATTGATCCTCACCGATGGCACCGCTACCAGCTTGACCGCATCAGCCAACGCCGCACTGGTCGAGAACGACATCACACAGGTGCTCGTGCTCGGTGGGACGGCAGCAATCAAGCCTGAAGTGGCAGCAGAACTGACCTTGATGGGTATCCAGGTGATTCGCATCGAGGGTTCCGACCGCTATCAAACTGCTACCAAGCTGGCTGACTTCGCTCGGCTGGGTACGCCCACTGCGCTGCAGGTCGATGGTGGACTCGGCTGGTCGTACAGTACCGTGCTGCTGGCGAGTGGAACCACATTCGCCGACGCATTGGCTGCTGGCCCGTGGGGCGGCGACAGAATGTGGCCGATTGTCTTGACGACTCAGGCGACACTCGCTGCAAACACTCAGGCCTGGTTGACCGCCAACAGGGTTCCGCTTTCGTCCGTTGTCACGTTGGGCCTCGGCTCGGCTGTCTCCACGGCTGCAATGAACGCGGCAAACCTCGCAATCGTCTGATAGTTAGACTGTAGAAAGCGTTGTTCTGATTGCTCAGGACTATGGCAAGGGGACCGATCTCTTCGGAGGT
>DORQ01000322.1:7899-10322 GCA_003514205.1 Acidimicrobiaceae bacterium | reverse complement strand
AAGCACCTCGAACAGCACCTTCGAGCGCGCCTCGCCGCTCCGCTGGCGTTCAAGGCACTTCAGCTCCGTCACGATCGCCGAAAACTTCCACAAAAGGACCGAAGGCAGGAGTTCGTCAAGTGATACTGGGCACTCCACTGCCTCGGCGCGCAGCGGAGATTGTCCGCCGCTGGTGCGCAGCTGAGCGGGACGCGTTGAGCGTCGTACCGGAGATGGGGCAAGCAAGGTCAGTGATCGGTGCAACATGGCAATTCTCTTGATGTGTCAGTTGCGGGAGCCCAGAGGAGCATTCCGACAACGGGGGGATACCTGCAGTATGCCGGGAACCATCCATTAGCAATAGTGATAGTTAATTCTCGCCATCATTAGATCTACTTATGTCCAGTAGACTCAACGACATGACGTTCAGGGACCTCGAACTCCGGCACCTTCATGCCCTCCGAGCGGTAGCGAATGAGGGCACGTTCGCTCGCGCTGGCCAACTGCTGGGCTTCACCCAGTCGGCGATCAGTCAACAAATCAGTGGCCTTGAACGAGCAATTGGTTCACCGGTCTTTGACCGGCTCGGCGGCGCACGCGGGGCACAGCTCACACCCATTGGGCACCTCCTGCTCGAACATGCTCATCGAATCCTGGGTTCGGTTGAAACAGCTGAACATGCGCTCCAGAGCTTTCAGTCCGGCATTGATGGCAGTTTGGTGATCGGCACCTTTCAGAGCATGTCGGTGCGCGTCCTTCCGGCAGTTCTCGGCAGGCTTCGCCAGGAGTGGCCTGGCCTGGAGATCAGGCTCTTCGAGTCGGATGAACAGTCGATTCTCACTGAGCAACTTCGCGCCGGGGAACTCGACCTCACCTTCGCCGTGTATCCCCTCCTTGGCGATGATCTTGCCTTTGAAGACCTCTGTGAGGATGCTTTTGTGGTGCTGTGCCCGCTTGAGGAACGAGGCAGGCCCACACCTGTGCGCAGCGCCGGCTCACCTCGTCCTGTGGTCCAATGTCACGAGTTGTCAGGAGTTCCGCTGATCGGCCAACCCGACGACAGTTGCCAAATCCTCGTTGCAGAGGGACTTACCGACCAAGGGGTGGTACCCAACTTCGTGTTTCGCAGCTCTGATAACGGCGCTGTTCAAGCAATGGTCCGCGCAGGTATGGGCCGCGCCGTGATGCCCTACCTCGCCATCGAGCCACTCGATCCTGAGGTCATCATTGCCGACCTTTCCCCACCGCTCGCCCCGCGAGTTTTGGGGCTCGCGACGCGCAGCGGCGCAACCCAATCTCCCGCCGCACTCAGATTCAGCGAGATTGCGCGGGAAGTGTGCACTCATGTCGGTGGTCCAAGCCAGCGTCGAACGTGAACGGCCCTGCGGTGAGCCGCAGGCGAATTCAGCCGCGTGTTGGTTGAGTGATCAGCCCTGCGGTGAGCCGAACTCCTTGGCGCTCAAGCTGTGGGAGTCGTGAATCAAGCCTGCGGCGCACCGTGTCGAGTGCGACCGGGTAGACCGATTTCGCAAGGGCAACATCCATCAACGCGTTCGGCTTTGCTCCAACTGCTTCAACAAAGCGGCGCCCAGGACGGAGCACCATCGTTGATCCATCACATCCGCGCCGCCACCGGTTCAGTGCGTTACGTGTTCGTCGCTCCATTGCGCGCCCCACGGGCCCAAAGAGCGGTCCTGCGATTGGCAACGACGCAATCAGCAGCCGTGCGGGCGGAGCGTCCTCCGCTGAGGCCATCGACCTCACGCCCCCGTCGACAAAGGAGGTCGAACGAATCTGGTGAGGCGAGAACACCCCTGGCACTGCCGAGGATGCAGCAATGAGGTGAGCAAGATCGTGATCCTGGGCTGAGAACAGGTGTCGCCGCATCGTCGGAAGTGCGACTGCTGACACCCAGACATCCTGCGCTCGAGCATCCCCAAACACCGAGTGAGCCATCTCATACAGCAACCCTGCACGACGGTTGGGAAGCTCCACAGACTCGAACCCCATGAAGGCCTCCATGCCAAGCCCATATCGAGCAGCTCCGCATGCCCAGGATCCCGCCGAGGTGCCAATGGAGGGGGCGGCCGCACAATCGAAGCCACTTTCCGTCAATCCGGCAATCACAGCGAGGTGCCAGGCAATACCAACCGCCCCTCCTCCGCCGTACACCATTGCGAGAGGTGCTGGCGGACGCTGAGCTCGTTCTCGAAGGTCGATCGCGGTATGGGCCATGAGTTGAGAAGCTAGCCGCGTCGCCGAACCGAGGTTGCCAGAAGTGCCAGACCCGACAGGACTGCAAGACCGGCGAATACCGCCAGCACGCCTGAGCCAACTCCCGTCACGGCCAGGCTCGATGAGGACACACTTGCCGAGCGAACTGCGCTTGGAGCCACAGTCGTTGCTACCAGATTCGTGCCCAGCACCGCAGCTGGTTCAACGAT
>DORQ01000322.1:7177-7669 GCA_003514205.1 Acidimicrobiaceae bacterium | reverse complement strand
GTGGTGGTGGTGGTCGATGTCGTTGTGGTGGTCGCACAACCCCAGTGCTGCAGTGCTGTGTTGGTGTCGAAGGGGAAAAGAAGTGGGCCATGCCATGGTCCAGTGGGGCTAATGGTCGAAGGAGTCTCACCAACCACTACGTCAAACTGCTGTGCGGCACAGGACTTGCGGAACACGATGTCGGTTACGCCCGCCGGGCCGAGAGGTACGGCAAGTGTTTCCACCAACTGCTGAGGCCAAGCAACACCATTGCCGGGCATTGCGTATATGACCGCAGTCGCATTGATTGGTTCGCACAGCTGTGTCGAGATTGTCACTCGTAACCGGAAGATGTTCTCATCAGCGAACACGTTGCTGGTCATGGCAAACAACGGCGGAAGGCAGAACAGCCCTGGAGTCGAGGCGGTATAGGTGACCGAGATCGCTGGCGTGGAAGACACAGACTCGTGGGCTACAACGCGGGAGGAGGCTTGATCCTCGGCGCCCAGCACG
>DORQ01000322.1:4151-6909 GCA_003514205.1 Acidimicrobiaceae bacterium | reverse complement strand
CGCTACATCCTGAGCAGAGGCCGCAGGCAGCAGATTCAGCGATCCCACCAAAAGGAGCGAACAACCCAGCCCTACTCGGGCTCGCCGTTGAATGTGTGAAGCAACTCTCAATTCACGTACTTCGATCGACACTGCAGATCCTTCCGTTGCGGTACTTGCGATGGTGACGAGGAGGAACCCTGAGTTCAAGCATGATCTAGGGCTTTGAGACGAATGGCTTAGGTGCTTCACACCGAGCGTGAGATCGGAACCGCGCTGCGCGTGATGTTGGGCGATCGCTCGAAGTGTTGATGCAGTTCCTCTAACCTGAGCTGTGCCATAGCCCCACAATTCTCAGTACCGCGGACCTCACACTCTCCCACTACCAGCGCTGGATCGATCTTGTGACTTCTCCACTCCAGCGATCAGAAGTCACTACCCGAACACTCGATCCAACCATTCCGCTCGAGGCTCGGCTGAGGTTGGCCTGTACCTCGAATGCGAACGCCGCTTCGAACCGGTGTCGCCAGTTCATTCCTCAGGAACTCCTTGAGTGGGTCAACCAGTACAGCGGCGAACCGCTCACGGTTGCAGCGAGGACAGACTCACCGTCCACCAACCCTGAAGTCACCGCCGCTGCTGCGCTCAGCGAACTCTGCGCTTCAGCACTCTGCGAACTCTTGCTCTCCCATGACCTTGGGAATCTGAACAGTCCGGCAGACTCCCATCGTCTTCTTCAGAACGATGGAGCCCACCGACGCTGGTTCGTACCCTCGCCGCCGGTAGCCTTTCCCCGCAACCACCAGAACCGCCCGCTTCGGGCGAACGCCCTCGGAGTTGGAGATGCTCTCCACCACGGCGCACAGTTCGTTCTGCGGTCCTTGGAGCTGGGCTCGCCCGCGCTGGATGCGCTTCTTGCCGATCTCGCAACTTCGGTTCAGTTTCTCGCGACTGCCACCTTGCAGTTCTGCGGACCAGCGCATCAGCGGATGGCCACGCCAATTGCCGATCTGTCAGCCGGACCTCGGAGGCTGCTCCTACAGACACTGGGCACATCACAGTTCGAGGTCTTCGAGTCAACGGCTGTCGACGTGATCGACAGCGGGACATTGAGCCCCGGCGATTGGCTCGCCCTGCCAGAAGGCGTCCACGTTCGCACCTCTCACGGCAATGCATCCGCTGCCCAGTTGCTGCTTTCAGAGCACGGCGATCGCACCAGCAACGGCATCAGCGAGTATGAAGATCCACCCCACAGAAACGGGTTCTTCGACCTTGCGGAAGCCGCTCACGTCCTCATCGACGAGAGGTCAACAACGGAGAGACACTCACTGTCACCATCCACTCTCGGCGAAACCGAGGGTCTACGTCTTCGCTTACGGAGTAACGGAGTTCATAGGGTGCAGTGCAGCGAAGATCGCTGCCATCTCGTGCTGGGCCCAGTGGATGTGCCGATCGAGGAACGTACTGTCAGCGCCCTTGAGGCGCTGCTGAGTCCTGCGGGCATGGCCATGCATGAGGCCTCAGACCAAGAGCCCGCACTTCGCCAATTGCTCGGGTCCCTCCTCGCCCGTGGGATCATTCACGTCGACAACGTTGCCGCTAGCGTCGAGAGCCCCCCAACGAAGACGAGGGCTTTGTTGGAACAGGTGATCAGTGGACGCGTGCTCCCACCAGCGGGGCGATTAACTTCGATCGAGGCATTGAGCCTTCCGTCTGGCTCGTTGCGACTCCCAACGGATCACACCGAGCTTGAGATGCTCCTGCTCAACGCCAACCTCACTCTCCGCAATTCGGCCGCAGAGCGCTTCGCCGAACTCATCTCGGGGGTGGACCTGATTGGAGCAATGAACGATCCGGCTGACGCAGAACCATCGGTGGGCCGACTCACGTCAGTCGCCCAACCCCTCCTCGGACAGGATCAGTTTGAGAGCTTCCTGTGGGCTCAGGAGCTCAGTGGGGCACGAATGGCTGTGTCTAGCGAGGGAGTCGCCTTCAACGCTCAAGCACCAGCCGATCTGTTCCGAACTCAACGAGAACCCCACGAGCCAACCCGGATCGATGTTCGTCGGCTGCAGAAGTTCCTCTCTGGTCGGCACTCGGCAGTTTTCTTCGGGATCGATGACTCACTACCCCATCTTGATTCGCTAGCACAGATCATTGAAGCCCTAGCGGGCGTCCGTTCTGGAGCGAACGCGTACCTCAGCATCGATAATCGTTCGGCTGGATTCGGCGCCCATTGGGACGACCACGACGTGCTGATCGTGCAAGCCGTCGGGCACAAGACCTGGCGACTCCATCGCCCCGCTGAGAAGTACCCGGTGAGAGGATTCACCACGGACGAGGTCAGTGGACCCCCCGTGGCCGAACTTACACTTTCCCCCGGAGACGTCCTCTACCTTCCCCGAGGCTGGGGCCATCTTGTCGCTGGCACATCAGGACCATCGCTTCACTACACCTTCCCAATGCGCACCCCGCAGCTCAGCATGGTCGGAGCGCCGCAGTTCCGTCATCGGAAGCATCCTTTGCCATGGGTCCTGGGCGAATGGCGTGCTGGAATTCCGAGCCGGGCGCGCCAATCATTGGCCTCACTGCCCCCTGATCCGCTGAGCGAGAGCTCCACACTCCGTCTCAGCGCCCCAGGAGGAGTCGCGGTACATGATCAACATCACGGTGCAGGAACAATCGGCCTCGGATTTTCACGCCACCTCGTGGAGGTGCAGTTTGAAGAGATCCCGGTGATCGCACGCCTCCTCTCAGGCGACAGCGTGCCAACATCGGA
>DORQ01000322.1:523-3817 GCA_003514205.1 Acidimicrobiaceae bacterium | reverse complement strand
GCTTCGGGCACCTAGCGCAGACAACAGCAGGCTGGAATCGGCATGCTGTCAGCGGAATGCAGAGATTCTGAGCACTGCCGTGGCAGGGATCGACAGACTTCTCGGCCCCGGGTCAGCCGACACGATACGGATGCTCGCTGACTCTTGCGGCGAACCCACCGAGGATCGCAACAACGGCCTCCCTTTCGTACAGACCAGGCCACTTGCGGTTCGCAATGGTCGCGCCGATGCGGCCAGCCGTCTCGGCGATCTCATCGACTCACAGTGGTGTGTTGAGAAGCCCTTTGAGGTCGCTGGCCTTGCGTCCGAGCCAGACCAGACTGAGACCATCCTGCGGCCAGATTCGCAGGCATCCATCGCCGCAACCCCTGGCCTCCTCTGGCGATTCTCCGACGCTTCCGGGGTGCTGGAGGAAACTGCGAGCCTGTCCTACTGGGCGGCAACTCTGACCCTGATGAGCCCAACTGTCTCGCTGTACTGCGCAAACCAGGGCAGTGCGTCATTGCGCTCCAACTCTTCCGCGCCCACCCTCTGGCTACCTATCACCACCAACATCCAGGTCCGCCTGCTTCCAGGCTCGCTGCACAACGCCCCATCGAATCCCACTGAGGTTCGCCCAGGGCAGTATCTGCTGCACGAAGCCTGTTCCAGCGTCGAAGTTCTCGGCGCAACAGGATGGTTTGTCGAGATGACACTCCGTTCGTTCGGCGATCAAGAAGAGGCTGAGTTCGTTGCCAGTCGACTCGCAACGCTGGAGGCCTTCCGAGAAAGCATTCCTTGGGACCCTGCAATCGCCTCCCAATCCCCATCCTCAGTGTTTTCGCACTCGTCACGCGTCACCAAGACGCTCGATCTGTTGGACAATTTGGACTGGAGCGAGGAATCTCGAATCTGGCAGCGAGCTGTTCTGGCGCCTTCACCAGCTCATCAATACTCAGGCGGCATCGCAGCCGCCGGGTCCGGTGTCGACACTGCCGCGAACACTGGCGTTCCGAGGACCCTCCCGTTTCCGGGCGGATGGTCGGTGGTCGAGCGATTCGTGAACCCGCCGGCATCAGAGCCCACCTGGGAGTGGCTTGCAGCAGCCGGTCGCATCTTTGGCGGCCCACCAGATTCCCTGGTCCGCCTACTCGCCCCCGAGCTGGATTCACGAGACCTCGAAGTGCTCAGAGAAGCAGGCCTGTGGGGAAGTCTCGGTACGGGAAACACTCGGCCGTAACCGGTTGGCTCAACACCGAAAGCCTGTGTAGCTTTGTCGCCAGGCGCCTATAGCTCAATTGGATAGAGTATCTGGCTTCGAACCAGACGGTTGGGGGTTCAAGTCCCTCTGGGCGCACCAAAATTCTCCGTTTCGCAGCAACTACACTTCTGCTCATGCCAAACGACGTTTTCTTCAAGGCCATGAACACAGGCCATCGACTCATTCGATCAGTCAGCCGAGGTCGTTTGGGGTGGAATGCAGGGTCCATGCCCGTTCTTGAGCTCACCACCGTTGGCCGCAAGTCGGGCGAAAAGCGAACGGTCTTCCTTACTACGCCAGTTCAAAAGGACGGCTCCTTGCTCATCGTCGCCTCCAAGGGTGGCGAACAGAAGCACCCAGCCTGGTTTCACAACTTACGCGCCACTCCTGAGGTCGATGTGAACCTAGAAGGTGCCTCGCGAAAGATGACCGCTCGCGTTGTCAGCGATGAAGAACGCTCTGAGCTCTGGCCGCGTGTCACCGCCGCATACAAGGGCTACGCGGGATATCAGAAGAAAACAGATCGACAGATTCCCCTCGTGTGGCTCGACCCAACAAGCTCATGATCTGACCTTCCAACCGGATCCAACTCACCTGCGGCTCGGCCGTCCCTTTGGCTCGGCCGTCGCTTTGGCTCGGCTCTTGGTGAGGCTCGGCCGTACCTTTGGCTCAGTTGGGCTGCTCTGTTGATGTGAACGCCGGTTCTGTGCCAACACATCGCACTGCGCGCTGGTTGGCAGGGTCCAGTTCGTTCAGGATCAAGTCATAGGCGACGGGATCGAAGGCGATAGATAGATGGTCGGCGTGGTCGATCATGCACGAATCCTGGACAGTTTGGTTCTTGAATTGTGGATGATCGATGAACCCCGCCCGGTACGGCACCACGAAGTTGTCCCAGGTGGTGGCCAACATCATGTAGCTCACCCCCGGCTGGGCAGGCCCTGAGAACCGCTGGCCGGGGAATGGAGCTGTGCTGTTAATTGAGGCCATGAACTCCGAGCCATTCATCAACTGCAAACAAGCAGCACAGCCGTTGTCTGCGATGGCCTGCTGAATTGACTTGAATGGCTCAGTGCTTCGGAGACGCTCAGCCAGCTCAGCATCGAGCGCCCCTTGGCTTGCTGGGGCCACTCCAATCATGTGTGCGACTTTGGGCGTTCCGTCCGGAGCTACCGACGGACCGTATTTCATCCAGTACCTGGGCATCACAGAACCCTCAGAATGCCCAATGACATCCACCTGCTGAGCATCAGTTGCGGCAAGCACGCGATCCACGAACGGGCCGAACTGCGTGAGTGCCGACTCGCGAATATCCATCACCCCACCGAAGATGCTGAGGGGGTCACCGCCGTAATTCATGGCGAACACGCAGTACCCCTCGTTGGCGAGCATCGGCGACAGCCCGCTGAGGTTGTCAGCCATGTTGCCCAGAATGCCGTGCAAGAGAATCACTGGCCGCGGGTGCGCAGCGGAAGGATCACACTCCCACCGGTTAGCCCCAGCGGGAGGTCCGTAGAGATCCCTGAGAGCATCGAGCAGCCCATCAGCAAAGGTTGCTGGGACTCGGTACCGTGTGGATGCCCGCAGTTCTTGGGGTGGAGGCGAACACGCGATTGCCCCCCACAGCAACGTTGCGATCAACATCAGCCCAACACGGGTGCGCAGTTCGCTCCCCTTCATCTCGCCCCCTCCTCAGCGATCAACTGCCCCCGCCGATCACCGATCGTTCATCCTACCGAAGGGCGCCGCTCCGACCTACCCCACTCTCGTGGGGCGGTAACGCCTTCGACGTGTCAAGAAGAGGGTCCGCGGACTGACTGCGAGGTAGCCTCCGCTCCATGGATTTTGGAATCTCGGGGAAGACCGCAGCGGTTGCTGGCGGATCAGCAGGTCTCGGACTCGCCTCGGCCGCTGCGCTGATCGAGGCCGGAGTGCGGGTGGCAATCTGCGGACGCAACGAAGCTCGACTCCATGCAGCCGCTTCTGCACTGGGCCCACAAGCGGTGCCCATCGTCGCGGACGTGTCGACGGAGTTGGGAGCCACAGACTTCGTT
>DORQ01000322.1:0-347 GCA_003514205.1 Acidimicrobiaceae bacterium | reverse complement strand
ATCAGGCAGCGGAGCTGCTCGGGCCGATTGAGATCCTGGTCGCGAATGCCGGTGGTCCGCCTCCGGGGAACTACGCCTCCACTCCGCTCGAGGCCTACCGGCCAGCACTCGAACTGAACCTGCTGTCCACTGTCGCGATGTGCCATGCCGCAACGCCAGCGATGATTGAAGCGGGCTGGGGCAGGATTGTGGCAATCACCTCCATGTCCGTGCGAATGCCGATTCCTCAGCTGATTCTGTCGAACACCGCTCGCGAATCACTAACCTTGCTCCTCAAGAGCCCTGCCACAGAGATCACGCACCATGGGATCACCGTGAACTCGGTGCAACCCGGCCTCCATCAGACT
>DORQ01000195.1:5141-6392 GCA_003514205.1 Acidimicrobiaceae bacterium | reverse complement strand
GAGGCTATAGCGGCTCGGCGGCTCGGCGGCACCGCGGCTCCGCGATTCGGCGAGTCGGCGCATGTCAGTTCGGACATGCGCCAACTCGCCGAGCCCTAGGCGATTGGTGCTGAGCCGTACTTCTGGCTGGCCGACAGTCCGAGGTCGTCTGCGGGATATGACCGGTCGGGTGGGTACACCTCTGCGGTCTCCACGACGCCTTCAGCGTAGAACTGTGATGCCCACTTTCGGAAGGGAGTAAATGGGCCATCTGTGTCTGCGAGTGCGGGACGGGCAAGGTAGGCCTTGTTCTGCCAGATGGGCTTGTCCTCAAGCGCCTGACGATCAACCTCCGCAACAAAGGCCTCACCCACGGTGCTGTCCAGTGCGGCGTCGCCGAAGCTGCGGACGGTAAAGCTGAACCGCATCTCGCACTCGTTTGCCGAGATCGGCACGTTGCAACCCATCAGGGTGGTGTCGACGATTCCGGAGAAATGGACTACGGAAAACCCTGGCCCATAGCTGTCCGAGTCGATCTTTCCGTCGACAATTCCGCGAGGAGTTGGGAATTTCTGCAGGGACTTCATCCGTGCGATAGGACCGTCAGTGTCGTAGCTGACCAGTTCCGGGACCGTTTCCGTGTTGTGCACATATCGGAAATGGGCCGCGTCCACGCCGTTTTCGGCTAGGTCTTGCCAGGGTGCGGCGACCTCATAGGTGCGGGTCATCATCTCGGTGAAGTTCTCGGGATCGTTGAACTCCGGAACAACTGGAATTTCCCAGGTGGGCTCGATGCCGTCGGGGTGATACCAAGCCATGATGAGGCCGTTGCGCTCAATCGTTGGGTAGGTGGTGAGCTTTCCCTTGCGATTCGTTCGCTCGCTATAGGGAATGAGGGTGTTCTTGCCCTCCTCGTCGAATCGCCAGCCGTGGAATGGGCAGGCGATTTCACAGTTCACAACTTTTCCACCGTGGCCAAGGTGGGCGCCGAGGTGTGGGCAGAAGGCATCCTGAACATGTACGGAGTTGTCCTCCGCGCGCCACAGCACGAGGTCTTTACCGAAGTACTTCAGCGGCTTGACGCCGCCGATCTCCAGCTCATTGGCCCAGGCAACCTGGAACCAACCGAAGGGAATAGGAAATGGTGATCGTGCCACAACGCCTCCAAAAAACTAGAACACGTTCTAGTATAGCGATCTCGAAGGTGGAGGCAACTGTGGCTCTGTCTCTCGACTACAACCCAAAGACGCGCTCAGCGTTGGTTCTCAGGAA
>DORQ01000195.1:0-4939 GCA_003514205.1 Acidimicrobiaceae bacterium | reverse complement strand
GGAAAGTAGCCGGCATACATGATCTTGTCGGCGCCGCGGGTGTTGGCGAAGTCGATGATCTGCTTTGGGTAGTACTTGGGCGAGAACGCGGAGGTGGAATAGAACAGGTTCGGCCATTTCAGCATCAGTTTGACCGCCAGGTCCGTCCATGGATCTGCGCCGTGGCGCATGACGAACTTCAACTCTGGGAAGAACCAGCACACTTCATCGATCAACTCGACGTGTTGGGGTGCCATGGGCACACGTGGTCCAGGCACTCCAACGCAGCACAGCACGGGGATGTCGAGCTCGCACGCCTTCGCATAGACCGGGTACATCCGCTTGTCATTGATTGGAACGCCTGGGTTGCAGCCAGAAGGGAACAAGGTGATGCCCTTCAGGTTGAAGCGCTGAGCGGCTTCGTTGATTCGCGCGATCGCCTTCATCCCCTCGTTGGGGTCCACCGAAATCGATGCAAGAAACCGGTCGGGGTGGTTGGTCGCGGCCTGATCTTGGGTTCCGCCTGCCAAGCCGACACCGATGAGGGCTCGGGCGATGTTGTGGTTGTCCATCTGCGCCAGGGTGTACTCAATCATGTCACCCTCGGTTGGATCCTCAGGCACCTCTTTGAACATGTACTGAGCCGGGAACTTGAAGGTGGCGCTCTCCGCATCGCGAAGGTTTGGCTTGAGGAAGTCGTACCACTTCTCCTTGTTGCCTGGCTCAGGGATTCCGAGCATGAGGTCAATGGCACCGAGGTCTGTAGGCATTCCCATCAGCAGAGACTAGAACAGGTTCTATTATCTGCGCAGCCTGAGATATGGCGCCGGCCCGCACAGGGGGCCAGAGAGTAATACGATACGGTCGGCGAGCGCGTGGCTGTCTCGCTGAGGAGCCGAGAAGGGGACCTGATATGAAGATTGTTGTTGACTACGACCTGTGTGAATCCAACGCCGTGTGCATGGGTATTGCGCCGGAGGTCTTTGAGGTTCGTGACGACGACTTCCTCTACATTCTTGATGAGAACCCCGATGAGTCATTGCGCGAGAAGGTCGAAGAGTCTGCCCGCCGATGCCCCAAGCAGGCGATCACCATTGTTGACTGAGTCCATGGCTCACGCTGTGTCTGTGGCTCACGCTGCGTCGGTGGCTCACGCTGCGTCGGTGGTCACCGGCACGTGAGCCTCGAGAAGATTCTCATTGTTGGTGCCTCGCTCGCTGGTCTCAATGCCGCCAAAGCGCTGCGGGAAGCGGGCTGGCAGGAGCACCTAGTTCTGCTTGAGGCCGGTCACGAATTGCCTGTGGATCGCCCCCCATTGTCCAAAGGGTTCCTGCTCGGAACCACCGAAGTTGAGCGACTGCAGCTTCCGTTGGCGAGTGAGATTGATGCACTCGATATCGACCTCCGATTGAACGCTCGTGTGGAGGGCTTTGCCGCCGATGACTTCCGGGTCAAACTCGAAAACGACGACGAGCTCTCCGCCGAAGGAGTGATTGTCGCTACTGGATCGTCCCCCCGTCGCATTGCCTCCTGGCCCAAGGCTGCGGGCATCTTTGTGCTTCGTGATCTTGCCGAGGCTCAGGAATTGCGCACCGCACTGGCGGCGACCCCCAGTCGGGTCGTGGTCGTCGGAGCTGGGTTCATCGGTGCTGAGGTGGCGAGTTCTGCGCGCGCATTGGGATGGGAGGTAACGATGATCGAAGTTGCTTCCACTCCGCTTCAACGAGTGCTCCCAAGCCAGGTCGGAGCCTTCGTGGCTGATCTTCACAGGAGCAACGGTGTTGACCTTCGCTTGAATTCCGGCGTCGATGTGCCGCTCCTTGATGGCGACGGTACTCTGCGTGGCGTTCGACTCGCCGACGGAAGCGAACTCGAGTGTGAGGTGCTCGTTCTTGGAATCGGCGCATCTCCAAACGTTGAATGGTTGCGCGGCTCAGGCGTTCCGATCAGCAACGGGATCTGCTGCGACGAGACGTTGATGGCCGCCCCCGGGGTGGTCGCAGCGGGAGATGTAGCCGAGTGGTTCAACCCGCATTTCGGAGAGCGCATGCGCATTGAGCAATGGGACAACGCTGTTGAGTCAGGTGGGGTGGCTGCTCGGCGTTTGCTCAGCTGGGCCGAAGGGGATCCGGGCGAACCCTACGTAGCGGTTCCTTGGTTCTGGTCGGACCAATTCGATGCGAAGATCCAGATGGCGGGGCGTCCAGCGCCCGAGGACGAGGCAGTATTGATTGATGGGTCCGTTGAGTCCGGTAAGTTCGCATACGGATTCAAGCGAGGCGAGCGCTGCATGGGTGTGCTCGCGGTCAATCGTCCCCGCAGAGCAATCCTTGCCCGAATGGCGATGGCGACCTCACTTCAATGGGATGCAGTAGTTCCAGGATGACTCGAGAGACCGGTTCGCCATGACGCAGCTGTCCTGGGTATTCATCGCAATCTGTGTGGGTATCGCCCTGGTCGATTGGTGTGCAGTGGCGACCGATCAGAAGAAGCTGGAGTACATCGCCAAGCCGCTCACGATGATTCCACTCATTGTGGTCGCCGTGATCTGCACTCCAGCAGTTCCCGCGATGAGATGGTGGTTCGTGGCGGCCTTGCTGCTGTCGCTCCTGGGTGACGTCTTGTTGATGTTGCCCCGCGAAGAGTTGTTCGTTGCGGGCCTGGGGTCATTTCTCGTGGCTCACGTGGCCTACGTCGTTGGGTTGAACATCGGAGGAGTCAGCGGGCTGAGGATACTCATCGGTGCCGTGCTCGCAGGCACAGTGCTGCTAGCAATTGGCCCGACAATCGTGAAAGGAGCGAGCGAACGCGACAAGGTGCTGGGGCCACCAGTTGCGGTCTACATGGGCGTGCTCGGTGCCATGTTTGTCATGGCGGTCGGGGCTGGACCGGTTGTTGGAATTGTTGGGGCGGCCCTGTTCATGCTCTCCGATGCCTGTATCGGGTGGTCGCAATTCGTGGCACAGTTCACCCACTCTCGGCTGGCGATCATGATCACCTACCACGTGGCCCAGATTCTGCTGGTGGTGTCAATGACGGTGACCCGATAGTCACTTCCGGCGCGGCGCCGATGGCGAGCAGAAACGTTCGTTTAACGCCGAGTGGAGGGTACGAAAAAGCAGCGATCGCTCAGTTTCCCGGGCGACCACAGCGCCCAGGCGCCGAGGGCGGCTCGGCGGGTGTAGTCGAGCCAGTCGATACAGGCTGGGTCCTCAACTCTGCGAACCATCTGCGTTACTCCAGATTCGAATACTGAATAGCCGGCCCAGGTTCCTGGGAAGTCCTTGGGAGAGCCGACCTCAGACCAGGTCACCCCTTCGATCAGGTAGCGCCGGTGTCTGTGGGTGTGCCCGGAGGTGCCGAACCAGTTGCGATTCGCCCGAGCCGCGGTTCGAAGGAACTCGCGGGCTTCCGCCTCGGGGATGCCGAGCGGAAGGTATCGAGGTCGACGGACCAGGTTGGGTTGATGGTGGGTGATCAGCATTGCTGGTTGCTCGGTCGATTCCAGCGCGGCAACAACCTCGTGAAGGTGTGGCTTCCAGGTTCCTTTGTCGATGTTGGGAACGCTTGAGTCCATGAGGATCAGTCGTAGTCCGTCGGTGTCGATCGTGGTCACGCCGCATTGGAAGGCAAACCCGAGCTTCTGCGCCTCCTCAAATGGATCAACCGTGGACCAGTGGGCCATCTCGTGGTTTCCGCAAATGGCAGTGAGTGGAACTGTCACCGCGGTGCGCCAGACTGCTGCCTCCGCCCAGGCGTGCTCCCGGCTCGAATCGACGAGATCGCCCTTCACGATTAGCTGAGCCGCACCCCAGTCGAGGAGTTCTCTGGTTGCTGCAAGGGAACAACGCAGGGTGTGCGGGGTGTCGGGGTCTGACTCGCGCATGCGGCGCGTCAACCCGAAGTGGCCCCTGCCGAGATGTAGGTCGCTCAGGGTTGCGAACTTGTGCAGTAGCTCTCCTGGTGGCCGTGGAGCAGTGTGCGCGTGCAGGTGACCCAAGGTCACGGCCCCTTGCGTCGCCGTGATCTCATACTGAGTATTGGGCTCCAAACCAGCTATCGTCGCGCTCCCCGCTCCTGATGGGGACTGCTGCACGACAACCTGCTCGGCGCACGTCAGGGTGATATCGCCCGGGGGCAAGCCCCTCCAGGAAAGTTGTATTGACTCATAGCAGTGCGAAAACACAGCGATTCCATGAGGTAGACCTCGGCGGAGTGGCGCTGCGGTGGCGGTCATGCGTCAGGATCACCAGTTGCCGAGGCATCAGGGTTGCGTGGTTGCNNCTCCAGGAAAGTTGTATTGACTCGTAGCAGTACGAGAACACAGCGATTCCATGAGGCAGACCTCGGCGGAGTGGCGCTGCGGTGGCGGTCATGCGTCAGGATCACCAGTTGCTGAGGCATCAGGGTTGCGTGGTTGCTCGACCACAGCGGATGAGGCGCTCAGCTTCTCAAACTCACTGACCAGATAGGCGGAAACTCCGACGTTGGCTTGTGCGCTCTCGAGGTGCTGTTCGATGACGCGGCTCGGGGATGGGAATTGAAGTCGAAGGAAATCGGTGACCACCCCAACCTGGTCGGCATCTGCGAAGCTCCGGATCCCGCCAATCATGCGAGGAATTGATGAGCTGGGAAAGCGGCCGCACAACTCGTCCCAATGGGTAGTGATGAAGGTCCAGACTGCAGGTCCAGCCGTGGGGAGCGCAAGGGCGTGTGCAAGCCCATAGGGAGCGTTCTGGGATCTGACCTCCACTCGGCACAACTCGCAGAAAGCCTGTTGTGCTTCAGGAGTATCGAACTCGGCGAGAGCATTGAGGGCGCGAAGCTCCTCCTGCGGAGTGCTCGCAGTTCGGAAACGTGAGAGGAGCTCCTCGAAGGCACCCGAGAGCGCATCGGCCGCAACGATGTGGAGCACAGCCGCGTCCAGTTCAGGATCGCCCGTCGAGTGGCGTGCTGAGGT
>DORQ01000189.1:20274-25276 GCA_003514205.1 Acidimicrobiaceae bacterium | reverse complement strand
GGCCACGCCAACCCCTGCAAACCCGGTAGTTGCCACCCCAACCCCAACGCCGGCGGCACCCGCAGCGGCACCGCCGCCAGCGGCGGAGCAGAACACCGGATAGCAGCGGGCTATTCCTCCGGAAGAGGCGGCAATATTGCCCCCTAGCAATTTCTGACGATCACTCCTAGAGTGACCGTATCGGCCGGTAGCTGAAGGGCGCCGGACCATCAAAGGGAGGTGCTCCATGAGCGTTTCTGGATCCACAACTACTCGCAAAGCTGCGGTGACGGTTCCGGCCGTCCAAGCGCGGAAGGCCCGAAACAACGGGGAGCGGCTTGTCATGGTCACGGCCTATGACGCGCCGAGCGCGAGAATTGCTGACGAGGCCGGGGTCGACATGATCTTGGTCGGCGACTCCTTAGCGATGGTCGTCCTCGGATACGAGGACACCCTTCAAGTCACTGTGGCAGACATGGCTCACCACATCGCTGCGGTAGCTCGAACCCAGCCTGCAGCCTTGATCGTCGGGGACCTGCCGTGGATGAGTTATCACGTCTCTCCATCTGAAACCGTGCAGAACGCTGCACAGCTCATACGAGCAGGAGCGCAGTGCGTGAAGCTTGAGGGTGGCGTGAAACGAGTTGGAATGATCGAAGCAATCGTGAACGCCGAGATTCCGGCGATGGGCCACATTGGTTTGACCCCCCAATCCATGCACGCGATGGGCGGGTTCAAAGTGCAGGGAAAGAATTCCCAGGCAGCGCTGCAACTCGTAGCTGATGCCAAGGCGTTGCAGCACGCTGGCTGCTTTGCGTTAGTGCTAGAGGGGATTCCCAGCGAAGTCGCCTCGTTGATCACCAACTCTGTGGATATTCCCACGATTGGGATTGGCGCAGGGAAAGACTGCGACGGCCAGGTGCTCGTCTCCCATGACCTTCTCGGCATCCAAGATCGGATGCTGCCTAAGTTCGTTCGTCGTTATGCCGACGTGAAGTCGATTTCGGTGGCGGCCATCTCCGAATTCGCAGCTGACGTTCGGAGTGGAGAATTCCCTTCCCCAGCGGAGAGCTATCAGCTTGAGTCGTCAGAGGCCGAGGCCATCGCCCTGTACTCAGGACCAATCGCTCACTAGCTCATCTCCTTGCGGAGACAGTTCCCGACTTCAGTGTCGGTGGTGCCTGTCAGTATCGAAGTTGTGAGAAGCGAACATCCTTGCTCGGCCAACTTCAGTAGTTGTCCTGCGAGCGGCTACCATAGCCAAGTCAATATGACACCCTGCTCCGGACCGTCCGGGGCCCTGCACCCAACGGGTCAGGTCCAGAGGGAGGACGTACTACATGCGCGCCTATGAACTCATGGTAATTGTCGACTCAGACGTAGACGATGCCGGAGTCAAAGCAGTGAACGAGCGAATCGAGCAACTTATCGTTGCCGATGGCGGCTCGGTCGTGAAGACAGACTTCTGGGGGCGGCGCCGATATGCCTACCCCATCAATCACAAGCTTGAAGGCATCTACACGGTGCTCGAAATCTCGACCACTGCATCCAATCTTGATGAAGTTGATCGGTTTCTCCGACTTGCAGACGATGTTGTCCGCCACAAGCTCATCCGACTCCCCGATGCTGAGGCCGAGCGACGTGGTCTGCTCGGCGCCGCGGCAGAGGGCTGAGTCACCAACTCAGAAGGTTTGACATGGCAAACGGAAATAGCGTTGATCTCATCGGGAACGTAACCAAAGATCCCGAACTTCGGTTCACTCCAACGGGCCAAGCGGTAGCCACATTCGGGCTTGCCGTGAATCGTCGTTGGCAGAATCGACAGACCCAGCAATGGGAAGAAGCAGTTTCATACATCGACATTGTCTGCTGGCGTGAACTGGCGGAGAACGTCAGCGAATCTGTTACCAAGGGCACAAGGCTCATGGTGACTGGCCGCCTTGATCAGCGAACCTGGGAAACCCAAGACGGTGACAAGCGTTCAAAGATCGAAGTGGTTGCTGACGAGGTTGGTCCCAGCCTGCGTTGGGCATCAGCAGTTGTGACGAAAAGTGATCGACGTGGGGGATCTGACGGTGGCGGGGCTGCATCCCAGCCAGTGCCATCGGAACCACCCGCAACCTATGACTACGACGAGGAGCCGTTCTAATGAAGGCAAAGCGGACAACGAAGCCCCGCGACGCATCGCGTCGAGGAGGCAAGAAAAAGGTAAGTGTTCTGAACAGCGAAAAGATCGACTATGTCGATTGGAAGGACGTGAACCTCCTTCGACGGTTCATGTCTGATCGCGCAAAGATCAGGGCTCGACGAGTTTCGGGCAACGATTCTCAGCAACAGCGTGAGATCGCACGGGCAATCAAGAACGCCCGAGAGATGGCATTGCTGCCCTACACGAGCAGAGTGACCACGCAGCGCGGCAGGCCGTCTCGCGATCGAGATGACGATGGCGAACGTCGACCCCGTGCGCCCCGAGAGTCAGCAACCGAGGAATTTGAACCGTTGACTGATGTTGAAGGCACCGAGTCCGAAGACGTTGTGGAGGTAGAGGCGTGACCCCCGTTTCACTTATTCTTCGAGGCGACGTGGCCGGACTCGGCAAGCGTGGCGATGTGGTTGAAGTCACTGCCGGTTATGCACGGAACTTTCTTGTTCCCCGCGGCCTGGCAATGAAAGCAACTCCAGGGGCTCAGGCTCAAGCCGAGGCGATGCGTCGAGCGCGAGGCATCAAAGACGCCAAGGATCGCGAATCGGCAGAGGAGATCGCGAAGGTATTGGTCTCCAAGGTGATTTCGATCTCAGCAAAGGCCGGTTCCGGAGGCAAGCTCTTCGGTTCGGTGAACGCTCATGAGATCGCTGATGCGATTCAGTCCCAAGCAAATGTGGAGTTGGATCGCCGCTCAGTCCATATCGCTGAGCACATCAAGACCAGTGGAACTCATTCAGTGCAGATTCGCCTCCACGGCGACGTTGAGTTCCCGCTCACCATTCAAGTGAACTAGCAGGCCAGCCTTGCGATGCGGGTAGATCCACCCCGTGGATGTGCCCGCATCGCGCTGAGCATGAATCCGACGCAGTTCACGAACAACTCGGACCGCGAAATCCCCTGTTCAGCGCGGTTATCCCCTCGTTGTTCACTGGAAATGCACCGAGTTGTCCCTAGCGTCGCGGACCGCGGCCAGCAAGGATAGTTAGATGGCGTCTGAGGCCCAACATTCGATGGATGGCGGGCGTATCCCTCCGCATAACCTTCAAGCGGAGGAGTCTCTTCTTGGCGCAATGCTGCTCAAACAGACAGCCATCGCCGACGCCGTTCAAATCGTCCAATCGGGGGACTTCTACAAGCCGGCCCACGGGCTGATTTTCGAAGCAATTTCGACGCTGTACGCGGCCGGAACCCCAGTGGATCCAGTCACCGTTGCTGAGGAACTCAAGCGCGCAGGGCTGCTCGAGGCGATTGGCGGAGCGGCCGTCCTTCTGTCGATCCAATCGCGCACTCCGGCAGTCAGTAACGCGTCGCACTACGCCAAAATCGTTGATGAGAATGCGCTGCTCCGGCGACTTGTGTCCACAGCCACCGACATTGCTGAGTTGGGCTACAGCCCATTGGGCGATGTGCCAAAGACGCTCGATATGGCTGAATCGATGATGTACGAAGTCGCGCAGCGTCGGGTGACTGATTCAATGGTCGAGATCAGAGACCTTCTCGGGTCGACCCTCGATCGACTGGAGACCCTCTATGAGCGGAAGGAGGCCATTACTGGAACTCCCTCTGGATATAACGAGCTTGATGAACTCACCGCTGGCCTTCAGCCGAATGCGCTCATCGTGGTGGGAGCCCGACCCGCCATGGGGAAGACCGCCTTTGGGCTCGGGGCGGCGGCCAATGCAGCGTTGCGGGCCGGCAAACCAGCCTTGTACTTCTCGCTGGAGATGGGCCATCTTGAACTCACACAGCGGCTATTGAGCTCAGAAGGGCGCATCGACGCGACGAGGCTCCGCAGTGGCCAACTCAATGAAGCCGATTGGTCCAAAGTGTCCAAGACGTTGGGCCGGCTCGCAGAAGCACCGTTGTGGATTGACGACAACCCGAATCTCACGATCATGGAGATCAGGGCCAAGGCACGTCGGCTGAAATCGAAGGTCGGAGATCTTGGGTTGATCGTTGTGGACTACCTGCAGCTCATGAGTGGTCGTCCCAATGCGGAGAGCCGCCAGGTTGAAATCTCTGAAATATCTCGCGGACTCAAGATTCTCGCCCGAGAATTGGAATGCCCTGTGATGGCCCTGTCTCAGCTCTCCCGGGCGCTCGAGAATCGGGCTGATAAGCGACCAATGCTTGCTGATCTGCGAGAGTCGGGCTCGATTGAGCAGGATGCCGACGTGGTCATGTTTGTGTACCGGGACGAGATCTACAACAAGGACACTCCCGACAAAGGCACTGCGGAAATCATCGTGTCGAAGCATCGAAATGGCCCAACTGGCACCTGCCGACTCGCGTTCCTTGACTACTGCACGCTGTTTGCGAATATGGCCAAGCCAGCTGCCTGAGTGAAAGCGCTCTCTGGCTCCAACCTTTACCGGAGCGCGGCGGCGAGCAATTGGAGGTAACGCGACCGCGGGAGGGCCGTGGCCCCGAGTGATTCCAGATGGGGAGTGAGCCACTGTCCATCAAGGAGATGGCCTTCAGATTCCCGAAGGGAGCTCACCAAATGAACCAGAGCAACCTTGGAAGCATCAGGCGCTCGGTGAAACATCGACTCCCCGGCGAACAGACCCTTGATGCGGACTCCATAGAGGCCGCCAACCAACTCGTCGTCACAAAATACCTCAACGGAATGTGCGAAGCCGAGATGATGAAGGTTCGTATAGGCCTTCAGAATTGCAGTGTTGATCCAGCCATGGGCACGGGTTGGATCAGCGCAAGCGAGCACCACGCGTTGAAAGCAGGTATCCGTTCGGATCTCGTAGCGCTGAACGGAGCGCCGCAACGACCTCGAAGGACTGAAGGCGTCGAGATCGATGA
>DORQ01000189.1:18678-19968 GCA_003514205.1 Acidimicrobiaceae bacterium | reverse complement strand
GGACAGGGTGGGAGCTGGGCGGTTCGGATCAGTTCATTGGCGACAAGGAGGCGATCCGAACCACTCATTGCTCGCTAGCGGCTGTAGTCGTAGAAACCCTTGCCCGACTTTCGGCCAAGTTGACCGGCAGAGACCATCCGCCGCATCAACGGAACCGTGGAGTAGTTCGGGTCACGGAACTCGTCATACAGCGCGTCAAGAATTGCCACTGACGTATCGAGACCAACCAGGTCGAGCAATGCCAGCGGACCCATCGGGAAGTTGCACCCGCCCTTCATTGCTGTGTCGATGTCCTCGCGAGAGGCAGTTCCATTCTCAAGCATGCGCACAGCGTTGTTGAGGTAGGGGAACAGGAGTGCATTGACGATGAAGCCAGCGCGGTCCTGGACTTCAACGGGGTTCTTCCCGCACTTTTCAGCGAATTCCTTTGCTTCGGCAACGGTCTCCTCCGAAGCAGTCAGCGGTACGACCACCTCAACGAGCGACATCATTGGAGCGGGGTTGAAGAAGTGGATACCGCAAACTCGGTCCGGGCGCCCGGTCTCCACTGCCATCTCCACAACGGGAAGGGTCGAGGTGTTCGTTGCGAGTATCGCGCCTGCCTTCACGGCATGATCAAGCTCCAGAAAGAGGGCTCGCTTTGTAGCAAGGTCCTCGACGACTGATTCGATCACGAGATCACAATCGGCAAGGTCGCTGATCCGCTCGGTTCCGCTGACCCTGGCCAGGATGGAGTCGCGGTCCTCCTCGGAAAGCCGGCCCTTTTCGACCTGCTTCGCAAGGGACTTTTCGAGCCCCGCAATTGTCGCATCGGCAGTGGCCTGCTTCCGCGAACGAAGGACAACCTCGTAGCCAGCTTTGGCCGCTACCTCGGCGATGCCCGATCCCATGATGCCTGAACCACAAATTCCTACGCGCTTGATCATGGGGATAAGTTACCGGCGAGTAGCTTCTCGGTCGAATGGGAGCGAACCAGTTTTGGAAAAGCGCCGACTGGTAGCGCCGGACCTGCGAACATGGTTCTGGAGTTCTGGAGTCGCCGTTGTGGGATAGCTCGGCAGGTTTTCAGGCTGTGGGCCGAACTAAGGAGACACACGTGACCATCAAACTCGCACTGGTTGGCGGAGGGGAATGGACCGAGGGCTGCGTGTTCGACGAGCAGCTCGTTCGAGATAGCGGCTCAGATCGTGTTGCCATTATCCCCGCAGCGGCGGCGTTCGAGGATCGGGTCGGGACCGTTCAACGGGCGTCGGACTGGTTCAAGCGGCTGGGTGTTGAGGTGGACATCAT
>DORQ01000189.1:2213-18315 GCA_003514205.1 Acidimicrobiaceae bacterium | reverse complement strand
TTCACTGTTGGGCTCGGTCTTTTGACGAACCTCACCGTGATTCCGCGTCACAACCTCTGGTCGGAGGACAAGCTCCACAGAACCGTGCAACTCGCTCAGCGCACGCTGAGCGTGGTTGGGATCGATGAACGAACTGCCCTCTGTTGGGATGGCAGTACCTGGACTACCTCAGGCGTTGGCAACGTTTCGGTGTTTCGCAACGGTTCTCGCCAAAGCGTCGAGACGCTGGAACCGCCAGTGATTGATCTGTCGCTCGGGTCAGATTGACGTCGAGTTGACCACTGAAATCAGCGGGGGCTGTCTCAGGATTCGGTGATTATCACTGAGGTCATGACGACATCCTCAAGTGGCCTGTCGCCTTGCGCAGTTGCGGTGAGGCCGATTTTGTCTGCCACGTCGGTTCCATCGGTGACCTTGCCGAACAACGAATAGCTCGGCGGAAGACTCACACCACTCGGCCCAGTGATGACGAAGAACTGGCTTCCATTGGTATCTGGTCCGGAATTCGCCATCGCGACTGAGTACTTCTCGTAGTCGCCCTGCTGAGGAAGCTCGTCCTCAAAGTCGTAGCCGGGCCCACCTGATCCTGTGCCAGTTGGGTCGCCGCCCTGAAACATGAAGTCCTTGATAATTCGGTGGAAGATGAGCCCATCGAAGTAGTGGTAGCGCGCCAGAGTGACGAAGTTGTTGACAGTCTTTGGTGCCTTCTTGGCATCAAGGGCAATCGTGAATTCGCCCTGATTGGTGGTTACCTTCGCGGTGTAGTTCTTTGCAGGGTCGATGCACATCGCCGGTGCCTTCGTGAATTGCGCAACCCGCTCGGAACTCCCATCTGCTGCTGGACAACCAACGTCTTGTGCCTCAGGAAGCGAGGTGGCGACGGTGGTTTCGACCGTCTCAGAGACCGGCGTCGAAGAGGTTGACTGCGCGGTCTTGTCAGATGCGCTGGCAGCCTTTGAGGACTTCTCGTCATCCTTACCGAAGAACACGAACGCTCCAGCCGCCAATACAGCCACAAGTGCAAGCAAACTCACGTTGACCACGGTCCGCTTCTTTGCTTGGTTCTGTGCCTCCTTTTGGGCGGCCTCAAGCCGAGATCGATGAAGTTCCTTTTGACGCGCGCGCTTTTCAGTTCCCATAACGCGCCAACGCTAGCAAGCAATGGCGACCGCTCCGCGCCACGCTGGTAAAGAGACCGATTTCCCCGCACAGATCCCCGAGGATGCCGTGAGCCGCCGCCACTGATAACTTCGATCCACGTGGCCCTGTTGATTCAGAAGTTTGGCGGTACCTCGGTTGGTGATGCTGAGCGGATCCGCTCCGTAGCTGATCATGTCGCACGATGTCGCCGGCGTGGTGATCAGGTCGTGTTGGTGATCTCTGCAATGGGTAAGGAGACCGACGATCTCTTGCGCATTGCCTCGGAGGTCTCAAACACCCGACCGGGCCGTGAGATGGACATGTTGATAACAGCCGGCGAGCGCAAGGCAATAGCGCTGGTATGCATGGCACTAGCCGACGCTGGGGTTGATTCCGCGAGCTATACAGGGAGCCAAGCGGGGTTCATTACTGACACCAACCATACGGACGCGAAGATCCTTGAGGTCAGGGCCGACCGAATCGCAGCCGCGCTGGCAGAGGGTCGCGTGCCTGTGGTTGCTGGGGCGCAAGGGGTCTCGACCGAACACAACGTGACGTTTCTTGGCCGGGGCGGTTCCGACACCACCGCAGTGGCGTTGGCCGAGGCGCTTGGGGCGGACGGCTGTGAGCTGTATACCGATGTTTCAGGGGTGTACACCACTGACCCGCGGTTGGTGTCCGAGGCGAAGAAGATCTCCAAGATTAGCTTCGATGAGCTTTTGGAGATGACGGCGACCGGGTGCCCAAAGCCAGCAATGCGCTCAGTTGAATACGCCCGTCGCCATGGCGTGAAGCTACATGTACGTTCAGCATTCACCTGGGAACCTGGAACCTGGGTCGTTGAGGAGGACCCAACTATGGAACAAGCAGCCGTTCGAGCAATTACCCACGACACCAGCGAGGCGAAGGTCACTGTCTCTGGAGTTCCTGACAAGCCAGGCATTGCGGCAAGACTCTTTCGAGTACTTGCCGATGGTGGCGTGAACGTGGACATGATCGTCCAGAACGTTTCTGATCGCGGAGTGGCCGACATCTCTTTCACGGTTCCGCTGGAAGACGCCGACCTGGCGGTTTCTCTCGCTGAGCAACTACACGAGGAGCTCGGCGCGGTGGCAGTGGCGGCCGATCGAGACATCGCTCGAGTGAGCGTGATTGGTGCCGGAATGAAGACGAACCCGGGGATTGCAGCCACGATGTTCGAGACGTTGGCTGGAGCAGACATCAACCTGGAGATGATCTCAACCTCAGCGATCAGAATCAGCTGTGTGGTGCAACAGTCCCAGGTCGAGAATGCGGTGGCGCTTCTTCACTCCGTGTACGAGTTGGGCAACTAGCCAATCAGGCTGGCTCGAGAAAGCGGCCGAGCGCAGCGAAACTCACTTGGGAGATTCTCTGATTGCCAGTTAGCCTGTGCGCCATGAACATTGGTGTTTTTGGTGCGACAGGCCAGGTTGGCGGAGTCATGCGAACCCTGCTCGCAGAACGAGGAGTTCCGGTTCAGGAACTCCGATTTTTCGCCTCAGCGCGTTCGGCCGGGACCATTCTGCAGTGGCAGAACCGAAGCATCGTGGTCGAAGACGCTGCCACAGCGGACTATTCGGACCTTGATATCGCCCTTTTTTCCGCCGGAGGGGCAACCTCGAAGGAATTGGCCCCGCGGGTCGCCGCGAGTGGAGCGATTGTCATTGATAACTCTTCTGCCTGGCGAATGAACCCTGAGGTGCCGCTAGTGGTGCCAGAGGTAAACGCTGCCGCACTCGATGAGATCCCCCTCGGCATTGTGGCGAATCCGAACTGCACCACCATGGCTGCGATGCCGGTGTTGAAACCGCTTCACGACGAGGCGGGCCTTGTTCGACTGATCGTGAGCACCTATCAGGCAGTATCCGGTGCAGGTCTGGCCGGGGTTGAGGAGCTGGAGAACCAGATTCGCCAAGGTGCAACGGCGGACCTTGCCCAATTGACCTTCGACGGAAGTGCCATTGACCTGCAACGCGGCCCGAAGTTCGCCGACACGATTGCCTTCAACGTGCTGCCGCTTGCCGGCAGTGTGGTTGATGATGGAAGTCTTGAAACGGACGAGGAGCAGAAGCTTCGCTTCGAGAGTCGCAAAATCCTTGGCATCGACAACCTTGCTGTCTCAGGAACCTGCGTTCGTGTCCCAGTGTTCACTGGTCACTCCTTGGCGATCCATGCGGAGTTCTCTCGACCATTGAGTCCTCAGCGAGCAGTTGAACTACTGAGTGGGGCGCCTGGCGTGCAGGTGGATGGACTGCCAACCCCCCTCAAAGCGGCGGGGAAGGACCTCTCATTGGTTGGTCGAGTGAGGTCTGACTCAAGTGTTGCCAACGGGCTCGCGTTGTTTGTGTCAGGCGACAACCTCCGAAAGGGAGCTGCGCTCAACGCGATTCAGATCGCGGAGGAACTCATCAAACGCCGCTAGATCACGGCGGGTTCGTAACATATCGTTGGGCGGCCTCATCGAGTGAGAGGCCGCACTGATTCGCTAGGGAACTCAACCAGGCGAGGACATCGCCAAGCTCGTGGAGTTGTTGGTCCTTGGTCCCCTTGCGCACCGCTTGAGCAAGCTCGCCAACTTCTTCACAGAGCCAGGCAACAGTTGATGGAATGCCACGCTCTCGGTCCGATTCGCCATAGAGCGACTCCATCAGCTCTTGAAACTCGGTGATCTCCATTGGCGCACGATAGCGGCGGAGGGGCAGCTAGGCCTTCATGAACACTTGGACCGTGAAGACTCGGTGTTGGCCGTCACAATCTCCCCATACCGCAGCTGCTCCCATCTGGGTGAATGCCGGGTCGACGATGTTGGCATAGTGACCAGGGGAGCGGAGGTAGGCATCGTGGACCACCGAGATATCACCGCCATAGCCAACGTTCTCACCAAGCTTCAGCCAGGACTTTGGAGCGCCGTCGGCCAGTCGGGAGTGAGAGAGTTCGCAGGCGTCACGAAGGCGTTTTGCCCACGCATCGGCCTTCAGTGACAATTTCGTGTTCGACTTGAGGGGGGCAAGGCCTTGGCTCATCCGAGTCTCGTTGACGAGGGAGATCACTTGGTTCCGCTCAAGGTCGGTGGATTCACATCCGGTGGTTGCAGCTCCAAACAGGCTGGCAATCAACAGGAACAACGCGGCTCGAACCATGCGGGGCGCGGTTGGTGGGGTAGGGCTCGTTCTAGGCACCATTCCCTATCGGTGATGGCGCGTGGTTGCCTTGAACAAATTCCAGGAAACTTGCGGGAGCGGCTCAACTTCGGACCGAACTGGCCGAACGACCGGCCGGCCTTTGACCAAGGACTGCCGTGCCTGCAAAGCCTGGGTCACCGCGCACGCATGAGCTCAATCGAATGAGAGGAAGAGAAGGAACGAGGAACAGCAAGAGAGCCACAATGCGCACGCAGCGGATCGTGGCTCTCTCAGATGATCTTTTGGTCGGGTTGGGGAGATTTGAACTCCCGACCTCTGCGTCCCGAACGCAGCGCTCTACCAAGCTGAGCCACAACCCGTGGGAGGAGCCACTGTAACCCGTTGGCCGAGGTCAGCTCCAACGCATTCGATTCGGCAGGCCCTACGGTTGAGCTCCGAGTTCACTGCGCTGGCGGATGAACTCTCCTGCGACGGTTGCTTCGGCTGCCTTGCGGAGACTCCGGGCCTCGATTGGCTTGATCAGCCAGGAGTCGGCGCCCGATTGGTCAGCAATGAACACGTCAGCGTCTCGGTCGAGGAGCAACAACACTGCAGTCTCGGGAATTCGCCCAGCGCCCATCTCAAGGCGAAGGTCGAGACATGCAGCAACTCCGCCCATATTGCCGATCTGGAGATCGAGAATCACTAGGTCGGGGTCATTTGCCTCGACAGATTTTCGAACCTCGCGGCCAGCTCGGACACGAATGAGTTGGCGGTCCTTGGAACCGAGGGCCGCTTCGACCTCGGAATAGACCTGCTCAGAATCAGTAGCGATGAGGACGCGTTGCACGTCGCAAGGGTAACGCGCGCGGGGCAAATGGCCAATCTTGGGTACCGAGGTTGAAACACTCGCCTCGCTCGGTAGCATCTGTGGAACCTGCTACCGGACCCGCCAAACCAAGGAGTGTGTGTGGATATTCAACTCACTGAGTCACAGGGCATCGCGGTCTGTCAACCCATCGGTGAGCTTGATGCCTATACGGTCACTGAATTTCGCGAGGCCCTCGGAGCGGCCGCCTGCGTCGGTGGAATGGTGATTGACCTCTCAGAGGTGCCGTTCATGGATTCTGCCGGACTGGGCGCCTTGATCGGTGGAATTCGTCGAATTCGCGATATTGGCGGGGATGTCGCAGTGGTGTGCGATCGCCCCGCAGTACTCAGGCTGTTGCACACGACGCGGTTCGATCGAATGGTCTCCGTGGTTCCGGGACTCATTGCTGGGGTGGACCTCGTGAAGTCCAAGCAGATGCTGGCGGAAACAGCTTCGGAGGACTAGCAGTCCTACTCTTCGACCTGGTCCCCGGCTTTTCCAAACAAGTGCTCCCCAAGCGCCTTGAGAGAGGTCAAATCGTGGATTTCAAACGGGAGGTAGGGGATCTCCACGATCGGCGCTTCGGTGGCTTCACGAAGCTCGTGCAAGTGACGACGATCCTCCCGAGCCGAGCTGGCGAGCTGACCGAGGTTGGTGACGTAGTCGACAAGCGCTAGTCCTGAGCGTTCAGGTGAGGTGACGTCGAGGTCAGCGGATTCATCGAGTTCGAACCAGGGGTGCACCCGATTGACGATGACTGCTCGAACCTCGATCGCGTAGTCCGACAGGCGCTCCGCAAAAAATTGTGCCTCGAGGATGGTCTCCTTCTGTGGCGACGCGACCAGAACAAACGAGGTCTGGTCGTCACTCAGCAGTGTCTCCACGAGTCGGGCACGTTGTTTGAAGCCTTCCTCCATCCCATCGAATGCTGCGAAGAAGCCAAGCGCGTCGGCGATCACTTCTCCTCCCACGACCTTTGCGACGCTTCTGAGAAAGGGCTGGGCAGCAAAATTCACTGCTCGAACGATTCCCCGAGTCGGTGCTGTCACGACTCGAAAGAGGCGATGGTCGAGAAAGCGGGCAAGCCGTCCAGGTGCTTCCAAGAAATCGAGCGCGTTTCGAGTCGGCGGAGTATCGACGACAACCAGATCAAACTCATCTGAGGTTGACAGCTCATAGAGCTTCTCGGTCGCCATGTATTCCTGAGTTCCCGACAACGCTCCAGCAATGTTTCGGTAGAAGCGGTTGCCCATGATCTTTTCCGCTTGTTCTGGGGTTCCCGCATAGGTGGTCACCAGCGCGTCGAAGGTGCCTTCGGTATCGAGCATGAGGGCGCTGAGTTCACCTGACCATGGTCCAGTGATACGAGTGGGCGTATTCGATAGCCCGGCGATGCCCAGAGCGTCGGCGAGACGCTTCGCTGGGTCGATGGTCACGACCACCGCCCGTCGACCGAGGTGAGCAGCCTCAATCGCAATGGCGGCAGCTGTTGTGGTTTTGCCCACTCCACCCGAACCACAGCAGACAACTACCGCAGCGGTCCGAATCTGCTCATTGAGGTCGCCGCTGGGACTCACTGTTGAGTATTCCATTCAGGGAGGGGAGGAAGCGCATCAATCTCGCGGAGCAGAATCTCGGCCAACGTCTCAAGCGCCGGTAACGCGAACTCTGTGTCAAACAGGAGATCAAGGTGCATTTGCGGAAGAGGAAGTGTGGAATGCAGGCGTTCGGTTTGTTCCCGTTGCATTGCGGCCCGTTCGCGCCTGAACTCGGCTGCTTGCCCGAGTTGGGATTTCACGTCATGTGATATTGCCCAGCCGGCCGCATAGGCCTCGGCGACGGCCGTTTCCAAGGGCGTCTCAAGGCCCGGAAGTGGCGGGTAGAGGCCGTTGATCACCACAGGTCCGAGCTTGACCCCAACCTCGTCCTCCAACTGATATGCGGTCTCGATGACCTCGTTCATGGGGGTCTCCTGCGCGAGGGTCACAAGTACCACCTGGCAGCGAGATGGATCAGTCAACATCTCCTGGACCTCTCGGGCTTGGGTCTCAATCGGCCCGACAGCGATTGCATTGAGGAGGCCTTGGGCGCTCTTGAGGAAGGAGATCGCGTGTCCAGCGGCAGGTGCATCCACAATGACGAGGTCGGTGGGGGCCGACCGTTCAAGCTGCTTCACCTTGCCTAAGAGGAGAACGTCCTTGATTCCCGGAGTCGCTGCGGTCACGATATCGAGCGCTCCCGAGTCAGCGAGACGTTTGCTGATTCGGTTGAGTCCATGGTCGCGGAGGTACTCCACAAGCGCGTGATCGGCCGTGAGCGCTCGCCCTTGCACTCGACCGTCGCCACCAGAGGGATCAGTCCACAGCAACTGGTCGTGGTACTTCAGAGGGCCGTGGCCAAACAATCTGGAGATGCCGCTCTTGCCTTCAATCTCCACGATGGTCACTCGCAGGCCAGTTTTCGCGGCGGCGAGCGCGAGGGTAGCGGCGACGGTCGTTTTGCCGACCCCGCCCTTACCGGCGACGATAGTCACTGCAGATGCAGCGAAAAACTGCCTGAAATCCACTTCATCCCTTCGGAGGCCAACCGATGCGTAGATCAGCGAGTCGTTTCGTCATTGTTGTCCTCGGCCTCGGTCTAGGTCTAGTTGGCGCGGTGCCGGCCGGGGCACAAAGCGAGCGCAGTTGCAAGAATGAGCAAGGTTGCGTGCTCGTCATTGGCATCACCGGCTTTGTCGATTCAATCGTCGCGGACTACATCACAACTGCGGTTCGATCAACGAGCCCAAGCGACGGATATCGGGCAATCGTGCTCACCGTCGACAGCACAGGACTTGCAATCACTGACGACGAGTTTGCTCAGCTGATGGAGTCGATTGGCCGATCTGCGGTGCCAGTCTCGGCTTGGGTCGGCCCATCGGGAGCGGAGGCACGAGGCGGGGCAGCCGAGTTGGTTCTGGCGCTTGAGGGCTCATCGATGGCCTCTGGCACCGAGATAGGTGAACTCGGAGCTACCCGCCTGGCTGACTCAGAAGTCGGGACCGTGGCAGCGGCGGCAAGCATTCGGACCGAGATGGTCTCGGAGAAGAGGGCGGTGAAGCTCGGACTCGTCGAAGCGTCCGCCCCATTGCTGGGTGACCATGTCCTCAACATTGAGGGAATGCCCTCCCGAGTCGTGAAAGATGACAAGGGCGACCCGAAAAGAGAACTCCTCGCAACTGGTGTGGTGCAAAAGCTGCCGCTGACTTCACAACTGTTTCATACAGCGGCAAGTCCGTCGGTGGCATACCTATTCCTGTCGATCGCCATTGGCCTGCTGCTGTTCGAGTTCTTTACAGCGGGTGTCGGGGTTGCTGGCCTTGTCGGTGCGTTGGCAGCAGTCATGGCAGGGTTCGGGCTCGGGGAGTTGCCGACCCGGCCATGGGCACTTGGATTGTGCTTATTTGCAGCGTTCGCTTTCGCGATCGATATTCAGACAGCGATTCCGAGGCTGTGGACCTGGATTGGGTTGCTCTGCTGGGGAATCGGTTCGATCTTCTTGCTGGATGGGATTGGAATTCCGATTGTCGCCCTTGTCTCGGGAATCGGCGGAATCGCTGCAACGATGTTGTCCGGAATGCCCGCAATGGTCCGTTCGCGGTTCGCCACGCCAACCCTGGGTCGAGGATGGCTCATCGGTCTCGAGGGGGTAGCGACCTCCGGAATCAACCCCGACGGCCTCGTCGAGGTAGAGGGCGCACCGTGGCGCGCACTCACGAATAGGGCAACACCAATCCAGCAAGGCGAGGGCATCCGAGTGGTTGCCATCGATGGATTGACCCTCGAGGTAGAGCCGCTCGAGGGCGGCGCTATGGACTACCGAGAGAAACGAAAGAAGTCCGAGGACATCGTTCGCGATAACTAGCGAATTGCTTGCAAATTCTTCCTTGTGACGAGCAGTCGTGCTCGATAGCGTCGGCACAAACAAGGGGGGATTCAGTGAGTGCACAGCCATCGTATTTGTCTTGGCAGAGCGTTGGGGCCTGTCGAGGTCCGCAGGTGACCGTTTTCTTCCCACCCTCACAATTCGAACGAAAGCACGATCGTCTCGAACGAGAAGAGCGAGCAAAAGCGATCTGTGCGGAATGCTCTGTCACGGCAGAGTGTTTGGAGTATGCCTTAGCAATTCGCGAGCCGCACGGAGTATGGGGCGGGCTCAGTGAAAGCGAGCGAAGAGCCCGACTTGAAGGCACGCTTGTTGCTGTTTCGTCCTAACGGTCAGCGCATCGTTGCCGGGGCGGCTGGTAGATCGTGGTGGGTGCCGGTACCCTTCCCATTGTGAAACGCGGGGTGTTTGCAGCCATTGGGCTTGGCGTTGTTGAGTGTGTTTTGCTGGTGTTTGCAGCGGCACATCTGGGCTGGACATTGGTGTTGTTGTTCGTCATCGCCTCCGGGGCCCTGGGTGCGTTCATGATCTGGAGCGCGGGAGTGTCAGCGGTCTCGCAGATCCGCAATGCGGTCCAGCAACATCGAACCCCAAGCGCTGAGCTCTGGAGGTCAGGATTTGAGCTGGTCTCGGGGATCCTCTTGTTGCTGCCCGGGATAGTGAGCACCGTTTCAGGAGTTCTTCTGTGTGTACCTCAGGTGCAGCGTCCGCTCGCTCGGGTCGTTGCAACTCGAGCGAAGAAGCGTGCCGAGGCGGCAGGCGTCCATGGACGAGCACGCTGGACGACTTTTGAGGTTCGATCCCCAATGGATGTTTCGAGTGGTGGGCGTCGAGCGAACCCTGCGCAGGATCGGGGAGGTGTGATTGATCTTGACGCTGAGGAGATATTCCTCGACGATCTCGCCGGCCAACTTGGTAGACCGCGGGAACAGACGTGAAATTTAATCGAGTTTCGGGTGACCCCGCCGCGATTCCGTGTCGAGACGCTGCAACGATCATGTGGTTGCGATCCACGAGCGCCACTGGCCTTGAAGTTCTGATGTTGCGTCGAAATCTCCAATCCGACTTCGTCGGTGGCGCATACGTGTTTCCCGGCGGAGCGGTTGATCCAGAGGATGCAATGGTCGGCACAGATTCACGTGTGCACGGGCGATCCGATTCGGAATGCTCAATGAAGCTTGGCCTTGCAGCGGGAGGGTCCGCCTTCTGGGTGGCCGCAATTCGTGAGTCATTCGAGGAGGCGGGCCTGCTGGCTGCTCGCCACGCTACGGGTGAATCGCTGTCCTTCAGTGATCCAGATACGGCGGCGACCTTTGTCGAGGATCGCAAGAAAGTGGATGTCGGCTCCCTCTCCATGGCTGAACTGTGCGCCGCTCACGATCTGAGTCTTGAACTGGATCGAATTCACTACTTCAGCCGGTGGATCACTCCCCTTGGAGCTCCTCGGCGATACGACACCAGGTTCTTTGTGGGATTGGCACCAGAATCGCAGGAGCCATTGCACGATGATCACGAAGTAATCGCGAACGAGTGGGTCACGCCAACCGAAGCACTTGCACGGCATGAGGCGGGCGACTTCGACCTTGTCTTTCCAACGGTTCGCTCACTTGAGTCGCTCTGTCGGTTCGACAACGCGGAAGACGTCCTTTCACATGCGAGGCGAATAGATCAGGTAGAAGCGGTGATCCCTGTCATAGAGGATTCTCCCCATGGGGTTCGGATTCTGCTTCCCGGCGATCGGGTCTTCGATGCCGCTACCTCGCGACCGATTCTCGACTAGGACTGGTCGTGGGAGGCAAGGGCATCCTCCATTGCTGAGAACAATCTGGCGGAGCAACTCGAGAGGTCGTTGAGAGGAGCGATCTCATCGACGAGTCTGCGTGCCAGCGCCTGGAAGGCTTCTGCTGCGGGTCCGGTCCCAAGGGCAATGGGAGAGCCCGTATCACCGCCATGGGCAACGGCGGTCTCGATGGGAATCGAGCCAATGAGTGGAACTCCGGCCGTCTTCGACAGGCGCTGGCCACCGCCGGTTCCGAATATGGGGAATCGCTGGCCGTCGGGGGCCACGAACTCAGACATGTTCTCAATGACGCCAGCAACTCGAATGTAGTTCTGACGGCCCATGTTGACTGCTCGGATCGCCACCTTCTGTGCGCTCAGCGACGGTGTTGTGACAACGAGCATTTCAGCGCGAGGGAGCATTTTCGCAAGACCCATCTGTACATCGCCGGTGCCGGGCGGCATATCGATTAGCACATAGTCAAGGTGGTCGCCCCAGTCCACGTCTTCGAGGAAGTGTCTCACCGCCCGTTGGAGAATCAGACCCCGCCACATCAGGGCGGTCTCTTCGTTGTCAACGAGGAACCCCATAGAAACAACTCGGATCAGGCCATCGCCAACCGCGATGTCATTCGGAGTCATCTTTCCAGAAGCGGGCGCGCCGCCGAGCCTGCCCGAAATGCCAAGCATTCGCGGAACAGAGAAACCCCAAATGTCCGCGTCGATCACTCCGACTCGAAGTCCTTGGCCTGCCAAGGCGGCAGCGAGGTTGACCGTCACGCTGGACTTGCCCACCCCACCCTTTCCGGAAGCGATGAGAAGCACTCGGGCCATTGAGGGTATGGCGGTATCTGGAGCTCGCTCAGCGACCTTTCGCCGTGCAGTTGCCATCGTTGCCGACTTTTCGGCCGCCGAGAGTTCTGTCCAGACAATGGTGAGCTTGGTCACCCCCGGAAGCGTCTCGATCCGGGCCCGAACGTCGCGCTGGATCTGAGCTCGGAGCGGGCAGCCAGCAGTGGTGAGGGCGATAGTGAGGCGAACCACACCATCGCCATCGATGGAGACCCCCTTGACCATTCCCAACTCAACGATGTCAGCTCCGAGTTCGGGATCGATGACGCCCCTCAACAGATCGGTGAGGTGCTCGGTGTTGGGGAGCTCTAGTGGAACTTCGGCTGAATCTGGTTCGGGAGACATTTGAGGTCAATCTAGGAGGTGTTCTCGGAGGTGTGGGAATGTGTGGCGGCGATCAGGGGTTACAGGCAAGTGGTAACAACGCTGAGGGCAGTCGAAAACTTCCCCACTGCATTGGTATGTTCGGCGAGGTTCGGTACACTCCGTTCGTCGCCGCCAAGTTCTTGGGAGGACTTCCACCATGATTACGCTCACACCTTCTGCCACCACCAAGGTGCGTCAACTGATCGAACAAGAAGGTGACGAGAAGCTCGCTCTGCGCGTGGCAGTGCGTCCCGGCGGTTGTTCTGGCTTCGCCTACGAGATGTTCTTCGATTCCGATATCGCCACCGATGATGTTGCTACCGAGTTTGATGGAGTCCGGGTTGTTGTAGATCCATCCTCAGCTCAACTCCTCACCGGTGCTGAGCTCGACTACAAGGACGGCCTTGAGAAGTCTGGGTTCGAAATCATTAACCCGAACGCCGAGCGCACCTGCGGCTGCGGGCAAAGCTTCAGCTAGTAACCGGCTGTTCAGTTCGGTCGATGCTTGGAGACTGCCTTCGGCGGCGGCCATGCCACATCGTTGAGGTAATGCCAGTGCTGGTAAGCGCGAGCGCCGAGAGAGGCACGAGCACTCGATAGCTTGATACCGACTGGTAGGCGAAGCGGACCGTGTGGGTGCCTTCCGAAATTGGTACGGCAACGAAGCCAGGGGCGACCATGTAGGTCTCAACTTGCTGGCCGTCCACCGTCGCCTTCCATCTCGGGTGGTAGGTCATTTTCAGGAGAACATAAGCGTCGCGATTGACCGATACAGAAGCCCCATAGGTTCCGCGGTCCTCATCGACCAGCTCATCAGAGATTCTGGCGTCAAGGGGTAGCTGGTAGGCACTCGATGGTGGCAGCGGGTTCCCGTAGCCCATGTCGACGGCAGGAAAGATCTTTCGCTGGAGGTCCTGACCAGTGAGGAACGGGATCGATTGACGAGCCAGGGTCACTCGTGTTGCGCTGATGGGCGTTGGGCCAATGTCGATTGCGTCGAGATAGCCAGTTGTTTCAATCTCCCACAGAGCGACCTGTCCGACAGTCTTGATTTTCTGCGCAGGCACGGTGGGTGGGTGTTCACTGGGGTTGGCGATGACATATCGAACATTGAACAGATTGAACTGCGCTGCATTGGTGTCATCGAACCGCGGCTCGGAGTCTCCTGTCAGCGAGAAGGTCCTGAGGTTGAAGCCGACGATATCGACATCCATAGTCGCGGGAATCCAATTGTAAAACGGGGTTTGCTTCACTGCCGCTTGCGCTCCCCAACTACTCATCAGACCCGCGTAATAGCGTCCCGGGCCCCTGTCTTTGGCAGTCGTCACCAGTTGCGCGACCCAGTTGCCAGTCGTCTGGGTGTTCATCACGTTGTCTTCGGCACTTTGCTCGCGGATCCACTGGGTGTTGAGGTTCAGAAACGCGTTCATGGGGCCAACGGCGATTGCGAGAGCTGCGAAACTCGCTCCCACCGCAACCGCACTTGTTGGAAGTTGAGTCTGGGTCTTGGAGAGTCGTTTCGTGACCATCCGAAATCCTGCCGCGATACCTTCGGCACCCGTAGCAATCAGCATGAGACCAGCGAGCTGCACCCCAAGCACGAACCGATGAAAGATCATCCCATCGCCGCCTGGCAGAAGATTGACGAGGTCACCCCAGGTCTCCCGACCAAACCACAAACAAAGCGCGACTCCGAGAACAACAAGCGGGACGCGGTGTGCTTCGCTTCGCCGGGCCTTGATCAGTGCTGTGACGAGACCGGCACCGCCAAGCAAGGTCAAGACGGGGAACCTACCGGCGTCGAGGACCTCGCCCGAAACCAGCCAGGCCATGACCTGCTTGAAGCCATAGGAGTTCACGTAGAAGGTGCCGACGTTGAACTCAGAATTCCCCGCCCATTTCGCATCGAGGAGAAATGGCAGGATCGCCCAAAGCGCGCCTGCAAAGCCAACACCGCCAAGGATGGCCACCCGGCGCACGCGGGTCCATACGGCCTTGAGGCTCACTGGATCGATCAGCGCCCAAAACGGCATCACGAGGAACAACATGTATGCCTGAATGAGGTGCAGGCAGGCTGTGAGCGAGACCGCTGCAACAGCTCGTCCGAAGTTCTTTCCGGATTGGGTCGAACGCCATGTGAGTACCAGCGCCCAGGGGAATACCCACATGGCCCAAAGTTGGGACCAAACGCCTCGACCACGCCACACGTAGCTCAGAATTTCAAGCCCATGGCCGTCCTGGGAGAGCATGAAGAGGGAGACCGATGCAGCGACTGCTGCGCCCCATCGTCCGATCCGGAGACGCTTCAGCGAACAAAACACGGAAATGGGCCAGAGGCTGACACCGAAGTAGATGGTGAAGTTTACGACCCGGCTCCAGCCGGTAATGGCCTCGATGGCGCCTGAGAGCACGTGGGGGGTCGACTGGTAGAAATGGAACTGGCTGACTCCGAAGCCGAGATTGGAAACCCAGCCATCAACGGGGATTCGTCCCGCACGGAACTGGTCTGCTGCCCATTCGACCCACAGGTGATGGACTGCGGAATCGTTGGGAGGCGCGGCGGTGGCGAGTTCGGCTCGCAACATGATCAGCGCATATACAACTGGGAGGGCGACTAGGAGCCACGGGCCAAATCGATCCACCCGCCCGAGTGGCAGCGACTCTTCCTCAGCGGGGTTGCCAGTCTCTGGAGAATTCCACCAACGGGTCATGCGCTGGCGAGCCCACTTCATTGGTGCTCCGAGGAGGCAGTTTCGTCGTGGCCCTCCTGAGAGCCCACCTCCTCTGAGATCGGGCCGCGGAGAAGGGCGACCTCCTTTGCGAGCACTTCGCACTGGTTCTCTACCCGCGAGACATGGACTGAGAGATGCAGAACCAATCCCAACAGGAAAAGAATTCCGAAAGCAAAGACCAGTGAGGTTCCGTACTGGATTCCCACAGCGTCCGCGAATCGGTCGATGAGCGGCCGAGCGAGTCCGGTCAGAAGGCCGAAGAGCCCAATTCCCACCCAGAGAATCGCGAATGACTCACTGAGGTGGCGTTGACGAACGAAGGTAAAGGCCGCGGCAAGGTTTAACAGTGCCAGGACGATGACGAGGAGCTCCAGCCTCATGATGGGAGAAGCCTCCTCGCAACGATTCGCGGGGTCTGGTGAGCGTTCACCACGAGCAATAGCGAAAGCCTGACTAGATATAGCCCGCTCTTGAACGGCCCAGATGAGGGAATTCCTCCCTGGCGGTGCTGCATTTTGACCTCAACGGTGGCGACTCTGAGCTTCTGCTCGCCGCACATCAGGAGGGCCTCCACGGTGTCACAGAGATATGCGGACGGGTAGCTTTGCGCAAATGCGGCCAATGCTGCGGGGCCGAATGCCCGGAATCCGCTCGTGGTGTCATTGATCTCGATCCCCAGCGACCGAGATACTCGTTTCGAGAGGGCACGCATCACGATCCTGCGGAGAACGCCGGTCTTGTATTCGTGTCCAAACCGGGTTCCAACCACCATGTCGGCACTGTCGAGCGCCCTGAGAAGTATCGGCACATAGACGGGATCGTGCTGTCCATCAGCGTCGATCTGGACGACTCGATCGTAGCGGTGTTCAAAACCGAATCGAAGTCCAGTGTGGATCGCTGCACCGACTCCTAGGTTGTAAGGATGCTGGATCACGATCGCTCCAGCAGTGGCTGCCAATTCCGCGGTGGAGTCACCCGAACCGTCGTCGATGACGAGGAGATCTGCGGCGAGTTCTTCTCGGACAGTCCTGATTGTCTCAGCAATCACGTCGCTCTCGTTCCACGCTGGCATGATGAGCAGTGTTCGCGGTCCGAGTTCAGTGCGATTCACAGGCTGAACCTAACACGGCACCATTGGTTGTTTCCTTGGGCAGATTTGAACATTCACTACGCGCCGCAGACTAGGCCTAGGGTTTGAGGATGTTGCCAACGGTGCCTCCTCGAGCCGCCATCAGCGTCGTGACAGTTGCGTACGGCCCGTCGCCAGATTTGAAGGCCTGCGTCGCGGCCTGCGT
>DORQ01000189.1:0-1983 GCA_003514205.1 Acidimicrobiaceae bacterium | reverse complement strand
TTCCCGTGATCGTGGTCAGGCCGGAAACGAACTCGGGTTTTGCGGGAGGATGCAACCGTGGAGTTGCTGTCGCCCACAACTCATTGGTGGCGTTCATCAATCCGGATGCGATTGTGGAGCCCGAGGCGATTGAAGCACTTGCGCGTTGTCTGGAGGATCCGACCGTTGGAATTGCCACGGCGGCGCTTCTCCTCGCGGACAGACCCACGTTGTTGAACTCTGGTGGTAACGACGTGCACTTTCTTGGGTTGAGTTGGGCGGGCAAGTTCGAGGAGCCATGGTCGGACCACCAGAACGCAGTGGACGTCTTGGCTGCATCAGGAGGCGCGATGATGATGCGGCGCGATGACTTCCAGAGGCTGGGGGGATTTGAGGAGATGTTTTTCGCCTACTTCGAGGACGCAGACCTGAGCATCCGGATGTGGCTGAGCGGGAAATCTGTTCGCTACGTTCCAACTGCTCGGGTGCTTCACGATTACTCATTCTCCAAGGGCGACTTGAAGTACTTTCTGGTAGACCGCAACAGGATGTTGTTCGCTGTTCGAACGTTCCCGTTGCGGTGGTGGGTACTCCTAGGTCCCTTTTTCCTCCTGCAGGAGGTCGGCATCACGGCGCTCGCTGTGCAGCAGGGGTGGTTACGGCAACGCGTGGAGTCGGTTTCATGGATGTTACGGAACAGAACGGCGATTCGCAGCTGCGTTCAACAATCGCGAAGTCAGCGCTCGGTTGCCATCTCAACAGTGGTGACAAAGTTTGCTGAGGTTATCGACCCCAGAAACGCGCCACTTCCCGCCCTGGTTGTGAGGGCACAGTGGCCAATGGTTCGTTATTGGCGCTTGGTCTCGCGATGGTTGTGAATTCACAGAGGACCGATGAGATGGCCTCCGAAGAGCTTGTGTCCAGTGCTGCTCGCGGCGATGTCGTGAGTCCCGACTGGATTCATGGCGCACTTCTTGTACTTGTCGGCGCGGTTCTCGCATTCACCCTCGAATCTGGGCCGGGCACGCTTGACTCGGCGAAGTTCGCCTTTCTTGGCCATACGGGAGGCACACCGCACGCGACTGGCTATCCGGGCTATCTGATGGCTCTGGGTTTGTTCTCCCATGTGTTCCGCGTTGGGACCTTGGCCGTAAGAGCTAACGCGTTTTCGGCAATCTGCCTCCTTTTCGCCTTGAGTTTGACCTATCGCATGTTCCTGAGATTGGGAGTTCACCGAATGGTCGCCGCACTCTGCCTGGTGACGTTTGCGGTCGTCGCTCCGGTCTGGTCCCAAAGTGTTGTCGCTGAGGTCTACACGTTCGCACTCGTCTTCATAGCAGGGATTGGCTTGCTCGCCGTTCGGGTACTTCAAGACGAGCATCCACAAGACGTGGTGCTTCTCTGCCTTGTGTACTCCCTGTCATTTGGCGCTCACCTTGTCTCAGTGATGTTTCTCCCCGCAATAGGTTTTGTGCTTGGCCGCTGGGCTTGGCGTCGACGAGAAAGCCCCGCAACGCTGGGTCGCGTCGCTGCTGCAGGGCTGGCGATGGTGCTCGTCGGCGTGGCGCAATACGGCTACTTGTTTGTCGTCACAGCACTGGACCGTCCCTATCTTGAGTCGCCAGTTTCATCGCTGGCAGATCTCTGGAGAGTGGTGACTGGTGGGCAATTCACCGGCCAACTCTTCGGTCTTTCCATGGCCCAGGTAGTTGATGAACGAGTCCCGATGCTGGTGGAGTCGATCGGCGGCTCGTGGATGCTCCTCGTGTTCGCAACAGCTGCAGGCCTCGCCGTGGCGCGCAACAGATTTGGGGTCTTCTTCGCGCTGAGTGCGTTGGGGAACCTCGGGTTTGTCTTGGGATACGCGATCTTCGACATCGAGAGCTACCTGCTCCCGATGCATTGGTTCGTTGCGGTGTTCACGGGCTTTGGAATCCACCACCTCCTACGCTTGGATACTGACAGTTCAACGAGGCGGGTGGCTGGCTTGGCGTTAGCCCTGTT
>DORQ01000199.1:20898-39703 GCA_003514205.1 Acidimicrobiaceae bacterium | reverse complement strand
CGTTTGCAGCATCGCTGGGAGAGCCGCCCGCGCAGTTCGCCACACCCCGGTCAGGTTCACATCGTGGCAGAGGTTCCAGCTCTCCTCGCTCAACTCCCAGCCAGGAGTGCCGCCGGCCATTACACCTGCTGCCGCCACCACGACGTCGAGATGCCCCCAGCTGGCCATGAGATCCTGCACCGCCGTATCCAGGTCGGTCTGCACACGAACATCACCGATGACCGATTGCACTTCTGGCGCGCCTGCCTCGCGACACATCGCTGCAGTTGCGTGGAGATCATCCTCGGTGGCGCAGGCGTAACTGAGGCCTTCGATCTCGGCGCAGATATCGAACAGCACCACAGCGCAGCCCTGCGTGGCGAACTCGCGTGCTGCTGCTGCGCCAATACCTCGCGCTGCACCAGTCACCAGCACCACCCGGTTTGGGCTTGGGTTACTCATTCTGAGGCTCCGCCATCTACCCAGGTTGCCAGAATCATCTCGGCCCGAGCGAGCATCTCGTTCAGTATCAGCTCCCCTTCGGCAGCTGTCGCTCCAGTTGGGTCGCCGAGAACTCCATTCGGGGCAACGGCCGCGATGCCCCCCATCCGCAGATCCGCCTCAAGCTCGGCGAAGGAGGAACAGTTTCCAGGCTCAGCGAATCGCAGGTCCACAAGCTCAGGGGCAAGGGCCAACATGGCTGAGGTCTCGGTGCGTCCGGCATGCAAATCTGCTCTCGGCACTGAACAGGGAATCACCAAGAGGTGCCGCCCTTCAGCGCTCAGCAGATTTCGAGCTTCAGTCAAGGCCGCCAGATTTCCGCCATGGCCGTTCACAATGACGGTCCCCACAAAATGGTCCGCAGATCGGACAAGCTCCACCACCAACTGCGCAAGCACCTCGTTGCCAAGTGACAACGTGCCGGGGAAGTCGTTGTGTTCCCCAGACGCTCCGATCGCCTGGGTGGGCCCCAATACGGCACGCTCACCAAGCCTCGTCACCAGGTTCTTGGCGACGCTCTCTGCAATGAAGGTGTCGGTGCCAAGGGGCAGGTGCCCGCCGTGCTGTTCACAGCTCCCAAAAGGCAACACCAAGAGCCGGTCACGCCCTCGCTGTTGACGAGTCGTCTCAGCGGCCAGCGGTGTCACTGCGGATCGAGGTATCCCCACTCGACAAGCTGATCGATGATCAAGGTTGCTGCCTGCTCGGGAGTTGCCTCGACTCTCCGCGGCGGCACCCGCTCGGCCAGAGCCCCCGTGAGTTCCACGATTCGATCAAGGGCAGAGCCGCCCTGAGGTGGAGCAACCAGTCGGGTTCGAGGGAGGAACGGATGCAGTGTGCCACTCGAGGAGACAGCGCTTCGACTCACGCGGGAGCGCTGTTCGATCCCAGCCGCTCGGAGTTCGAGGAGGCGCTCGAGGGAGGCCCGGCGCAACGAGCACACGTGTCCATCGAGCACGACTGAACCTTCCACCGAACACACTGCAGGCGAGCTGACCGCGAGGATCTCTGCTGCTCCGCCATCGAGTCGCCGCACCACGCGCAGCTCACCCTGAGCCACGCTCAGGCTGGTCAACCCCAAGGCCTGGCCAATCCCGCACTCGTGGGCAAGAAAGCCCGGAACCGAACCTGTTCCCCGGTCACCGCTATACGCGCCACAGATCACCAGCGCCGAACCGGCAACGCACTCAGCTAACTCAGCCGCGACAACGGAAGAGTCTTCATCGAAGGGCACCGAGATACGAACTGCTGTGCCCTGCGCCGCAGCAGCGGCTTCCAAGAGCGAGTCCTCCACATGTGAGGGGCCTGCTGCCACAATCTGAATTGATGCACCAGTTGCCTCGGCCAGCCGGATTCCCACTTCTATGGCTGCCGCGTCCGCGTGGGTAATGCCGATTCGACGGCTCTGCCGCGTCGCCGAGGAGGTGCCGGGCAGGACCACGGGGTGAAGGTCGACCGGCTTGATGCACACCGAGATGCGTTTGCCTTCCAGCCAAGGGATTCTGGCCAACTGCGTCTCACTCATGTTTCGGAGAAGACCACGCCGTGGCCACCTTCTGGATAGCTCCACGTAATTGCACCCTCGACATTGCACACGAGGTAGCAGGTGCCGCATTCGAAGCACTGCTCGTAGTTGAACAAGATGCTGCCATCTGAGGTGGGGATGAACAGGTTCGCAGGGCAGGCAACCACGCATCCTTGTGTGGAGCAGCCCGCACATGCCTCGCCATCCACCGTGATATGGGCTCGTTCTGACACCCGAAACTCAACGGTGTCCATCCGTCGTTCGAAACTCAGGGGAAGAAACTCGCTCATCGGAAGCTCCTGAATCCTGCCCACATGTCTTTACCTACCTCGCTGAGCTTCAACCCAGAGCGCTTCAATTCCGCTCGTGCCATCGACTGAAACCCCTTCTTGGGAACCGGATTCGTGACGGTGAAAATGTCTGAAGCCAAATTGCAAATTGCTTGCGGATACTTTGTCTGCATCCGCTCACCCATGATGAGGTCGGGCACCTCAGCGAACTTCCTGTGGTCCGCGAGAACGAACGAGGACTCAATGCGGCGGCGATACCCCTCAAGTCCTGCAGCCGAGACATCCCCAAGTCGGAGCGCTTCCACCGCCGCCTGACCTGCCGCATAACCACTTCCTATGGCGAAGTTCACTCCCTCAAGCCAGATACCCGCTGCCAGACACATTGCAGCTGCGTCTCCGGTGATCATCATGCCGTCAGTAATGAGGTCTGGCATCATGTGCATGCCGCCCTCAGGAATCACATGTGCGCTGTACTCGACCACTTCGCCACCCTCGATCAGGGGCGCAATCGCTGAGTGCGCTTTGAGTGCACCAATCACTTCCTCTGGACGCTTGTCCTGGCTGGCTAAGCCCGGCAACTGCAGCACCACGCCCACGGCCACCGTCTCGAGATTCGTATAGACGAACCCTCCGCCTGGGATCCCGCCCGTACACCCCATGATCTCGAAATCCGCACCTTCTCGCCCACGGAGACCAAAGCGTTCATCAATGGTCTGCTTGCCGAGGTGGATCGTCTCTTTGACACCCAAGGTGTAGTGCTTGGGTTCAGAGTGGTGATACATCCCAGCTTCTTTTGCCAGGAAGGAGTTCACTCCGTCAGCAGCAATGACGACTGGAGCGAGCAGTTCGCCATCGGGGCGATCCGTACGAACTCCGAAAATTCTGGATCCATCCTTGAGTAGCCCAGTGGCGGTCGTGGAACACAGCAACGTCGCCCCGGCCTCAACAGCGTGATCTGCGAGCCACGCATCGAACTCCGGACGATAGGCCGTGGCACCGTTGTATGGAGCTACTCCCCACCCCTCGTCTCGAAAGTCGACGGTGACTGCCTGCGTCGGGGTCATGATCATCGTGCCCCGCCGAGTGACCCAGCGCTGAATCGGTGCCTGTTCCCACCAGTTCGGAATGATCCCGTCGAGGATGCGGCCGTAGATCACGCCCCCGTACATGTTTTTCGACCCAGGGAACGGTCCCCGTTCCACGAGCGCTACTGATCTACCTGTGCGCGCCACCGCAAGAGCAGCCGCAGACCCAGCGGGTCCAGCGCCGACAACAATGACGTCAAAGCTCGTGGCCATCAGGTAGCAGCCTCGCTTCCTGGTGTGATCGATTGGTGGAGTTCCGGTCGCGCTGCCGGCTCAGTGGTTCGCTCTGCGAGCTGCGCCGCAAGGGCCGCAATCGTCCGTGGCGCGTCGGTAGTGATCGCGAGGTCAGCGAGAGCCATCATTGGAGCGTGCGGATCGGTGTTTACCGAGATCACGTGATCTGGATTGCCGAGTCCAGTGGTGTGCTGCACTGCACCGGCCACCCCGAATGCAATGTAGAGGTCCGGGTCTACCACCACACCGGTGCTTCCGATTTGGCGTCCATGGTCCACGTACCCAGCATCGGTGACCACTCGAGTGGCTCCTAGCGCTGCACCGCAGGCAAGCCCGACCTGTGTCAGTACTTCGAACCGCGACCTGTTGACCTCAAGTGAATCGTCCTTGCTCATCACACCTGCGCCTGCGCCAACGATTCGCCGCGCATCGCTGAGCCCCACTGTCGCAGGATCGGGTGTCTGAAGCGCAACGAGCTGAGGTTCAGCTGTGATGACAGCTGGAGCCAAGTCAATGGAACGCACCTGGACCATGTCCTGCTCAGCGGGGGTTTCTGTGGCCCGAGCACCAGGAGCCAATGTTGCGACGAAGGGACCGGCGACTGGAACACGCTCCAGCAAGGTCGACCCATATCGAGGACGTTCGACCTGCACAGCCGAGATGGAGGAGCACTGCGCATGGAGCGGGCGTCTCAGGATCGCTGCGAGCCGAACGGCGAGGTCGCGACCATCGGCTGAGCCCGGCAGGAGAACAACCTGTGCTTCACCGCACTCGCTGGCCAACGTTTCGGCCCACCGCGCCGGTTCAAAGCTCTGTGCTTCGCAACAGACAACCACCGAGCCACGGCCAAGCCGCGCAGCCACTGGACCCAAGACCGAGCCAATACAACACACTGCCGCTTCCTCAAACCCGAGATCGACAGCGATCCCATCAGCCTCAGCACAGGCCTCGGCCCAGCCAAGGGCTGGTTCGCCAGATCGAGCAGGAATGATCACTACCGGCCGGTTAGACATTGCTGCCCAGACTAGATGCGCCTCGCGGATTGGCAGGCGCAGTAGTACGCGCTACCCCCATCTCGATGGGCGGTAGGGTGCGGGTGGCTTCGCGCAAACTGAGCGCTGATAGTTGATTGGAGTACTTCTCGGCGAAGGCACGGACCATCTCTGGTTGCTTCCGACTGGCGTCACGGAGAACCCAGCCAATTGCTTTTCGAATGAAGAATTCCTTCTCCGCCATCATCGGAACTGCGTACCGCTCGAAACGACTGAGGTCGCCAACTCCTTTTCGCAGCGGACCTATCAGCACCAGCAACGCTGAGCGACGAAGCCAGAACGACTCTGACTGGCTCGCCCAAGCGTCGATGTATTCAGCCGACTCCACAGGAAACTGCTGATCGATATAGCCAGCAACCTTTTCAGCACACTCGTCCACCAACGCCCAGGTGCCTGCTGAGCGAAGCATGGTCTCAACACGTCGAAGGTCGTTCGGAATCAGTACCTTGCGACGGTAGACAAGCAGATCGACAGCAGCTTTGCGTTCCTCGTAGACCGTGGAACTCCACAGCTTGGCCGCCAGAGCAACGACCTCGTCATGATCGTTGATGGCAAACTCCTTGATCATGCTGATCACGGCTCGTCGCACCTCTGGCACCGACACCCCGAACGCATCGCAGTCCAGCTTCAGATAGTCGCGCACCGCTTGAATTCTTGCTGGAGTTCCAGCAACTTGGAGAGCCTCACGCAGGGAAGCAATCGCCAGCTCCATTCTTGCTTCCGTTGCCAATTGGGTCATAGTGCGGCGCCGACCCGCTCGCCCTCAATAACTGCCGAATGAGCTCGGCGAGGCGCAACACAATCCCCCGCCCGTTGGACTGATACGCCAGCATCTCGTAGCTCGGCGTAAAGGTCCTCACGCGGCGCGGCCGGAACTGCGAGCACGACCCAATCAACTTCTCGCTGTTCCATCTGGCCAGTTGGATAATGCTGAAACTGCACAGCGTGGCCTTCGACGCCCATCGGAACCAGCTCAGTGGATTGCACGATCCCTTTTGCACCTGCCCGGATCCACCAATTCTCCATGTCGAGGGTGATTCCTAGGTCTTGTCCTACCACCATGCCCGGTGTGATCACCTCCACCGAACATCCTCGATCAGCAAGCAGCTCGGCAACTGAGGTTGCATGATGAAAGCCGATCTCGTCCAAGACGAGCACCGTCCCTTGTGGCGAAGCTGAGCCATCCAAAACGTCCCTGACATCACAGATCCACGTGTGCTCTGCCCCTGCCCACCACGGCCGAGCGGGGGTAGAGCCGGTGGCCACTACTACGTGATCGGCGCCCATCGAACGAACCGCGCTCGGGGTGGCGGCGACACCACATCGAATCTCCACTCCGAGCCTGCGTGCCTCTGCGACCTGGTTGCGGATGAGGTCTCCGAGTTCCGCTCGATTGGGGATGCTGGCAGCAAGACGCACCAACCCGCCTGGTTCTGGCTCGGCTTCGACAACGGTGACTCGATGCCCGTTTCTCGCAGCCGCGATTGCTGCCTGAAGACCAGCAGGACCTGCACCGACGACCACCACCGACTGAGGCTTGGTGGTCAATTGAACGCTGCCGACGCCCTCCGATTCGCGCCCTGTGCGAGGGTTCTCGATGCACCCCAGCCATCGATTGAGTCCCATTCGCCCAACACATTCCTGATTGCAGGACAGACACAGACGAGTCTCCTCTGCTCTGCCGGCTCGGGCCTTGGCTGCGAACTCAGCATCTGCGATCTGACCACGAACAACTCCAACGAGGTCACACTGGCCCTCGAGCAATGCCCGCTCAGCCTGAAGTGGATCCTTGAAGCGTCCAACCCCGACCACCGGCAGCGACACTGCCTCACGAATTGCCGATGGGATGAACATCGCATAGCCCGGCGGAACGTGCATGGAGGCTTCAATCATGAAGAGCGAGGCCGTCGCTACCCCAATAGAAGTGTTGATGTAGTCAACCTCTTCGGTGGCCTCGACGATTTTCGCGATCGCGACAGCGTCCTCGATTCTCGTGCCACCCTCGATGAGCTCGTCACCGCAGATGCGGACCCCAAGCGCCAACCCTGGACCAATCGCCGCTCGCACCGCGGAGACGATCTCCACAAGCAGTCGACAGCGATTCTCAAGGGTGCCGCCATACAGATCGGTTCGACGGTTTGTGGCTGGTGACAGAAACCCACGGACGATCGACGAGTGTGAACATTGGAGCTCGATCCCATCGAAACCACCCTCAACGCAATGCCGCGCCACCGCGGCGTAGCCCGCCACGATCTCTTCAATCTCACCCGGGCTCACTGCCTTGGGAACCTCACGAAACAACGGATCTGCTACCGGTGAAGGAGCCCAGACCGGAAGCCGACTGAACATGGAGGAGGCCTGGCCACCGTTGTGATTTAACTGAGCGAAGATTGGAGTTCCGTGGAGGTGAACAGCATCGGTCATCCGGCGGTACCCCTCGATTACCTCACGGCGAAACCCGTGGATGAGCTTCTCGTAGGGCCAGTCCGTGGGGTGCGTTGAGTGTTCCTCGGTGATGATCAGGCCAGCGCCACCGGCGGCCCGCTCTGCGTAATATGCCGCATGCTGCTCGGAGGGAAGCCCGCCCTGCGTTGCGTAGTTCGTGAGGTGCGCAGAGAACACGATCCGGTTTCGGACAGAAACCGGCCCAAGTTGGAGGGGGGACCACAACAAGCGCTCAGCCATAGCTACAGACGTTACGTCGTGGTCGCAGCGGACGAGTATTCCGAGGAAGGTGTCCCGAGGGCTGTGCGATTGCCTCGGTCTAACAGCTTCTCCAGTGGGGCAAACGCAAGGATGCAGATCGTGTGCGGGAGAAAGTGAATTGCGATCGTCGCATACGTGAAGAGGTGAAGCCCCACGACCCCGGCGAGAATCAGCCGTTGCGTTCGAGGCTCGCGCAGAAGAGCGAACACGGCAAGCACTTCAAAGCTAATGAACGCCCACTGCCCGACGCGAAGTAGGAGCCCATGGTTCAGGAGCCACTTTCCAATCGGAGTGCCTCGACGGACGATCGCCCGAGCGAAGGTCGCATTGTTTGCCCACAAAAAACCGGACTTGCGAAACTTGGAAATCGCCGAGAGTGGGTAGGCGAGAATGAACACCACCTGGATGGTCCGGAGCCCCCACCCCACCAGCTGATCATCGCCACGGCCGACCCCTGGCACGACCACCACAACTGCGAGTGCAACCAACGCGGTGAGTCGATCGTGATCGACCTTTGCATATGAGAAGGCCCACAGCAGCCATACCAATGCACCCAAGAACACGAGAGCATTCAGCACTCGGGCTGCTGGCAGGAGTCCCCGGCGTGGCTTCAGCCACGTCACAGCTAGTGCACCAATACAGCACGCCCCCAGTCCAACCCTCAGCACTGTCATGGTCACTGTGGTCGGGGGAGGGAGGTGCAGGAGCCGCGTCAATGCGAGTGGCTGAAAGTACTCCTGGGGCACAACAGCGTGATCAACAACCCATCCGTCGAAGCGCAACAAGTACAGCAACAGCACACCGTGAATGCACCGTGAGAACACCACCATTCGCTCACGAGGAATGGCCTCGAACCAATAGGAGCCCACCCATCCTGACACCCGACCTTGGGCGTTCACGAAAATCCCCCGAATCCCTCATCAGGGGGCAGATTCGGAGTAGCGCGCTCGCCGTCGTATCGATCAGCCGCCCAGTCCCCAATCACTCGCTCAGAGGTCTCGTCGGTGGGTTCGCCATCTCGGAGTCGCACCGAGATCGACACAATTTGAAGGTGAATGATCTGGCGGGAATGGCGACGGTTATAGCTTGCCGCAAGCGCACCAAGTTTCGCCGTGTCGGCCCATCGATCAGAGCGAGTCTGGCCTTCGAGCTCGGCACGACGCAGTCCAAAGTCACCAGCGCGAAGGAGGCGCTCCTCACCATTGTCGAACTCGACTCGTACCGCCATCGCGGAGACCAATCCGTTTGGATCGTTCGCCACCGAGAACATCCGAAACGGCGCGAACGGGAACGCGTCATCGGTGAACCACAAGCTGCCGAATACTGTCAGGGTCGCGACCAGCACCGAACAGATCAGTAACAGCACACGGCCGGTACCAAGAGGACTGGCCACTTGTTGGCGCCCGGCTGCCGAGGCACCAGACAACTGGAGATCCTGGCTGTCCTCGCTCAATGCACCGTGCCAATCATTGGAACACCATCGCTCACGGGGATCTGCCCCCGAGCCGCCGCCACGACTCTTCGCGCCTCAATCATCGCCTCAGCAGCGGTTCTCGGGGCAACAGCATCACCAACTCTCAAGACAATCGCTGCTGAGCCGCCGGGCTCGCCACTCGTGAGTTCATGAAAGAGTGAGTCCTCTGCCAGGCGATGCCCGGCATCAATCAGCGTTGTCGCTTCGATCTCTGAACTCGCACCGCTGAAACGGTCTGTCACCACAACGGTGTCATGTGTTCGCTCCACCAACGTGGCACGGCGGAGGATCTTCGCACCAACTTGTTGTAGGCGCGTGTTCGCTGGCGCAAGGTCTCCACTTCGACTCAGTTCGTTGCCGGCAATGTTGTCTGGAGTCACCAAGGTGACGTCCACGCCTTGGGATCGAATGGTTTCGGCCACTGAGATCCCGATGGGTCCGCCGATCGGGTCCCAGATACACACCGGGCCATTGATGTTGGCGCCCTCAAGCGCCTCCCGTGCCCACATCACTGCAGCACCTGCCTGGACCACGTAGTCGGGAGAACCATTCCTCGACCCGGTCGCAACGATGATGACGTCCGCGTTGCGCAGTACTTCATCAGCGGCAACAAGGTTCGAACTGGTCAGGACCTCGACACCCACATCGTTCAGTTCCTGCTCAAGCCAACTGACGAGGGCATTGAGGCGACCTCGTCCAGCGGCAACACTGGCGCTGGCCAGCGCTCCGCCCACACGCGAGGAGGATTCGTGGAGTTGAACCGTTGCCCCTGCTAACGCACAACAGCGCGCCGCTTCCATCCCGCCCGGGCCAGCGCCAACCACCACCACCCTGAGTCCAACAAGATCCTGAGATCTGCCTGGTTCAGATTCGAGTAGCTCAAAGCCTGTCGTGGGATCCACCACACAGGAGATGATTGGGTTGCGGGCATCTCGAACCATGCAGGTCTGATTACACAGAAGGCACGGGCGAACTCGATCGACCTCCCCCGCGGTGGCTTTGGCTACCAAGGATGCATCAGCGATCAACGCCCTTGTCATTTCGACGCAATCCACTTCACCAGCGGCCAGCACCTCTTCGGCCATGGCGACGTCCACCACCGATCCCTGCAACGCGATACGCGTCTCGGGGTACACCGCACGCACGGCCGCGGCAACGTGTGCTGCCAAGCTTCGATTGAATCCTGCCGGCTCGTGGCAATCCGGGCGGGTCGCAGTCATCGAATAGATCGAACCTCGAACGACCGTGATGAGATCAGCATGCTCGGCAAGCGCAGCTGCAATCTCGGCACCTCGCTCTGGAACAATGCCTGCCCAGGGGGCTAGCTCGTCGGCACAGAGTCTCAGAGCCAACAGGCTGTCCGGTATGGCAATCCGAACTCTGCCAAGGAGAGCCGTCACGAGTGCAAGGCCGTCCGCTGCACCATCAGATCGATGGTTGGTGAGACCAGAGAGGAACTGCCGCAACAGCGAGGACTGCCCGATATTGATTTCCACGCCATGGCAGCCCGCGGCAACTGCCGCAACGGAGCTCCTCACGAAGCAGTCGAGTAGCTCCTCGATTTCATGGGGTTCCATCGACTTTGGAACCTCACGGCTATTGACCTCTGGAACATGGGAAGGTGCCCACAGTGGAAGCTGCGAATAGGCGGAGCTTCCTTGGCCGCCGCTATGGCCAAGCCCAGCAAGCACAAGGGTTTCGAACTCGGAGCAGGCCTCAGCAATGGAAGCCCATCCCGGTCCACAGTCACTCGCAAGCGGTGCCCGCTCATAGGGCCAGTCGCTGGGGTGAACCGATGCCTCCTCCACAACGATGATTCCGGCGCCGCCCGCTGCGCGGCGACGGTAGTAGTTCGTATGCCGGTCAGACAGCGCGCGACCGTCTCCGAGGTTGGTCGGGTGCGGGCCAAACAGCACCGAACTTGGCGCTACGTGGACCCCGAGTTGGAGGCGGTTTCCGAGTTTCACTGGGAGGTATCTTCTCCCAGAACCTGACCTGAAATCGATTCCGCGGCCAGCGGCGGGAGTTCATCAATCTGCAGACTCCAGAATCCTCGCGGAGTGAGAAAGTCCTCGATGAGCGCCTCCATCCACGGGGCAAACTCTGATCGCAGTCGGGCTGTTCTCGCATAGCTCTGTTCGAACCCGTCCACCGGGAAGCCGTGGCGCTGTAACTCGTCATACCCAAAACGAAAGGTTTCGATGCTGATGGGCTCGAGCGGAAGTGGGGTCGCGCCGATGCGATCACAGTAGGAGCGGATGGTGCGCACCGAGCGTCGATACATCCGCTGGGCAGGACGTCGATCCCCAGTTGCCCCGCAACCCATCACGATGATTGCGGCGTCGGTCACGACGCCAAGTGCAGTTACCCAGTGCTGTCCGACCTGCTGGGAGCGAAAGGTGCCAAGCATTGGGAAGCTGAGGTTGCTTTGCATGACTTGAGAGGCCCATTGCTCCCATTCTTCGAAGAGATCATCGAGATCACTGACCTGCGGGTTGTCCAGGTCGAGGTGGGAAAACACCAGCGCCATCGGGTTGACCTGCTCGTTAGTCAGCGCGTCAAGGCGCAGCAACTGTCGTTCGCGATCCTGGTAGGCCCCCAGCAACGTTGGGACGAAACCGATCACCAGTCCCATGGTGGCGAGACCACCGAACGCCTCAAGCAAGGCCAACACCCGCGGCAGCGTTTCGATAGTGGTCAAATCGCCAAATCCAACGGAAAAGTACACAATCCCTGAGTAGTAGATGGAGTCTCCGAAGCTCGAAATTGGCGTGGAGAAGGAACCACGCATACCCCACCAGACAAACGCCCAGCCGACTACCTGCCCGATGACCCACAGGGCTAGGAGAGCCAGGAGCGACAAGGGGCCGAACAGCGAGAGAAAGGATTCCCGACGAGCTTCCTCGCGAATCTTTCCGGCGCACCACACCCACCCGGCAAAGGTCAACCGATAGAAGATGTCCGTGGGCCAATATCGGCCGGTTCGGACCCGAGTCGATAACAACGTGTCCGCGGAATCAACGAGCGCTATGGCGACAACCGCGAGGCCCAACAGAACCCAGACAACGGACACCTCCCGAACTTAGTTCAGTTGGCGTTTGCTCAGCGTCACAGGAGTGCGCCGAGAATGATCCTCGCTGGGACGAGGAATCGAGGAGGGCACTACCGCTTCGACCAGACCCTCAGCGTTGCCGAGCACACACTCCGGATCTGGGTCGCTCCGTTCAAGTCCTACGAAGAACTTGGCGGCCATGCAGCCACCTTGGCAATCGTCATAGGCCCCGCAGGACGCGCATGCACCTGGGGACTCTGGTTCACGCAGCTCTTCAAACAATGAGGAGCTCCGCCAAATGGTTCCGAAGCCGCCGTGATCGCGAAGGTTTCCCGCTTTGAACTCCTCGTGAATCACAAACGGACAGGCGTAGACATCACCCACTGGATCGATCAAACACACCACCCGACCAGCGCCGCAGAGATTCAAGCCAGGGAGTGCCTCCCCGTATGCCGAAAGATGGAAAAACGAATCTCCGGTCAAGACATCAGGCCGAGTCATCAACCAGTCATACAGCTCGCGTTGCTGCGGCTGGGTGGGGTGCAGATCTGCCCAGGAATCGACGCCTCGTCCAGAAGGCCGTAACCGGGTGATTCGGAGCTGAGCACCAAATGAGTCGGCAAGTTCTTTGAACTGATCGAGCTGGCTGATGTTCTCGCGAGTTGCCACGATACTGATCTTGAATGGGCCGAACGCTGCTGCGGCTAGATGCTGCATCGCGGTGTATGCCGCAGCAAAGGAGCCTTCGCCCCGAAGCGCATCGTTCACGTTCGCATCCGCGCCGTCGATCGAGATCTGGATATCGAGATAATCCATTGCGGCGAGACGCTCCGCGGCCGCTTGGTCGATGTAGGTTCCGTTCGTCGAGAATTTGACTCCCACATCGTGACTGGTCGCGTACTCCACGATCTCGTAGAAGTCTTTGCGAATCATTGGCTCTCCTCCGCCAAGATTCACGTAGAAAACCCCCAACGCCTGCAACTCATCGATGACTGCGAAGCACTCCTGAGTGTTCAACTCGCGAGGGTCCCGCCTACCCGAGGCACTCAGACAATGAATGCACGCAAGGTTGCACGCATAGGTCAGCTCCCAGGTGAGGCAAATGGGAGCGTTGAGCCCGGCCTTCAGCTCAGTCGTGAGCGTGGAGCGTTTCGGCGCGGGCGGCTGCTCCGACAGCACCGGAGGAGCCACTCGGCCCATCGAAACAGGCGTGCTGTTCGCCAGCAGCAGAGGATCGCCAGGGGTGAGTTGTTTGGTCACAATGCCATCCTTCCTACTACTGAGCCCAGTGCGTCGTCGGGCGCCTTCGCTCGGTGAATCATCTCTGAAGTCAAGAGTCCGCTCAACGCCTTGGCAAAGGAGGGCCAACGCCGCGGATCAATGCCAAGTGCGGTGAGGAGATCAGCGAGTGATACGGCGCCGTCCAACCCGGACAGAACCGAGACCATGTCGGGGGACTTCAAGAACACCAACCTTCGATTGCCGAAGTGATACGCCAACGCCCCAAACCGCTCGGGCCGAAGCGACACACGATCATCGAGCACGTACACTGCGTCCAAATCGATGGTCATGGTGCTGATGTCGGTCTAGTACACACCGCACATGCCGTCGATCGAGATCTCCTCGATCAGAACCTCGTCTTCGAGGCTCGCTTCACTATCAGCGCTGGATTCAGACCCAAAACCTGCGGCAGGTTCGATTGTGGTGGAGATGTGGTCGTTGTCTCTGGCCATGGTTCCTCACTTGCGCAGTCGGACGCTAACGGGACCCGATGATACTGCGAGCTCCCGGTCCAGAGAGTATCGGCTCAGCGGTGGGTAATGATCGCAGGTCTCCAGCAAAGGGCCGATCGCAGGCGGGCGATGGGAAAACTACCTAAGAGATTCTTAATGAGTTGCTCACTACAGCCGATACAGCTGTATGGGCACCCGTCTCAGACTTCGCATGCGCACCTACGTGGCTGCTGCAGTGCTGATTCCGTTGATGGGTTCCACGACCTTTGGGTTGCTCTGGGCAAACGACCGGAAGGCCGAGGCTCAGGTGGCAACGGAGATCTCCGCCCAGACGCGAATCTTGTCGGCGCTCTCCACGTTGGAGTTCTCGGTCCAAACACATCTCCTCGCCCGGTCCTATGGTGCCATTACCACGGGAGCTGTTGCTCAGATCGACAACGAGGCGCCTGAGAACAAGAGCTTCATCAACATCAACATCGATCAATACTCCGAGGCGCTCGCGGACCTTCTCACTACATCGCACTCGCTCCAAGCACTCACGAGCTCGAAAGGTGGCGCCGATTTTGATTGGTTGATCAAGACGCACCCAGAGGCGACCACCTCGACCCCCAACCTGGTGGTCGATGTGTTGGAACGAGCCGCAATTGCGCGGCTGAACAAGCTCTCAATCGATGCGAACGAGCGAGCAAACCGGGCCGCCGTGTCACGAACCGTTTTGTCCGGGCGGATCACGAAGCTTCAGAAGCTGATGGTCGAGGAAGGCACGCTGATCATCAACGTCCTGACGGTTCCTGAACCCACGGCCCAAAGTGGACTCGATGTCAGTGTGAACGCGGGACGCCAACAGGACCTGATCGACGAGATTGCTGCTCTGATTGGGCCGAGGGCGAAACAGGAGTTCCTCGACCCACTCGAAATGGAAGCGATGAACGGCGTTCGAGCCGCAGTTGCGAAAGCGTCTGGGGTGCTCACGGAAGGTCCAGATCTTGCAACAGCGATCTCGGGAGACGTTATCGCTCGTGCGCAGCGACGCTATTTCGTCCTTCCCGCACTGCTCGCCGCAGATGCCCGTAACGTCACGAGCCAGGCCACGGCTGAAGCTGACCTTGCCCGGGACCGCTATCAGCTGGCGCTCTGGTTGGCCGGAAGTTTGATTCTGTTGTCACTTGGCCTCGTGGTTGTGTTGATCCGCGGCATTCAGTCGCGGCTCAGAAGCCTTGAGCGGCGCGCTCGGCGAATTGCTGAGGGCGTGGTTGACAGCCAACCTCTGCCCACTGACGGCCCTCAGGAACTGGCAGCCGTCGCGACCGCCTTCAACGAGGTGTCCTCCCTGGTCGGGATGCTTGATCGACAGATCGCCGCGTTGGGACAAGGCAGGCTCACCGCGCCAGCGTTGCGAGAGGTCCTACCCGGAAAGATCGGAGCTGAACTCCAGCGATCAGTTGAACACCTCACCTTCACCACAAACAGCCTTCAACAGTCTCAAGCGTTGTCTGAAGCGATTGTTGATGCCGCGGTGGATGCCATCTTGACGGTTGGAAGCTCGGGACTGATCCTCTCCGCCAACAATGCGACGGGAAGTATCTTCCGGCGAGACAAGTCCGAGCTGATTGGGCTTGATCCTCGAATGGCACTAGGACACCTTCCCGCGTGGGTGCTGTTTGACACCGCTCAAAACTCGCACGAGTTGATGCTCCAACGGGCGGACGGCGAACAATTCGAGGCAACGGTCTCGGTTCGCGCAATAGCGTCAACTAACGGCGAGCAGCTGAGAACGATCTTCATTCGCGACATCTCGGAACGAAAGGCGTATGAAACCAGCCTGCACCACAAGGCCCACTTCGACGATCTCACCGGGCTAGCAAACCGGACCTCGCTCGTAGAGTTCCTCAACGACCTAGATGCTGATCCGCTCCGTCGAGGCAGCGCTGCGATCTTCCTCATCAACCTCGATCGATTCCGACTGATCAACGATGCTCTCGGCCACGAGAAGGGGAACTTCGTCTTGAGAGTTGTATCGACGCGACTCGCCGAGACATTTGGCGACGGATTCGTTGCTCGCGGAGGCGGCGACGAGTTCGTGGTGTGGCAGGATGCCATCACTACCCATGAGGAAGCACTTCAGGTTGGGAAAAGAATCCGGTCGCTGCTCCGAGAGCCGATCCAAATGCAGGACCGGTCGACAAATATTGACCTCTGCATCGGAATTGCCTTGGCTCAGGGCGATACACCCCATCTGCTGCGATCGGGCTCCTCACACCTTGAAGCCCTGAGGTCGGCCGAGATCGCCGCGCACCTCGCAAAGAGCGAGCAGTCGGACAACATTCGGATCTACGACCACAGAATGAGCGCAATCCTCGAACAACGAACGAGCCTCGAACACGATCTCCGAATCGCCCTCACCAACGGCGATCTTGAGATGTTCTGCCAACCAATCGTTGAACTGTCCACTGGCAAGATTCGGTCTGGCGAACTCCTGGCTCGGTGGAACCGGGACGGCGAATGGGTCTCGCCTGATCAATTCATTCCAGTTGCGGAGGAATCGGGCCTGATCACACCGCTTGGCGCTTGGGCACTGGATTCGGCTGCCGGGCTGCTGGAAGAGCTTTGGCTCGCTGATATCGACATCAGCATTTCGGTGAACATCAGTGGACTGCATTTGATCGTCGGGACCGTGCTTGCCGATCTAGACGCAGCGCTCCAAGGTCGCCACTTTCCCGCAGAGCGAATGCGAATCGAACTCACGGAGAGTTTCTTGCTCGGAGATCCGGAGTTGGCAATCAAGCGGCTCAATGAGCTCCGCGATCGCGGGCCAGGGATCGTGATCGATGACTTCGGAACCGGGTTCAGCTCCTTGGCATACCTCCAACGCCTGCCGATTACCGGCATGAAACTCGACAAGAGTTTCGTTGACCCATTGATTGAGCTGGACGCACCAACAACCATCGTTGACGCTGTGTCAGACCTTGGTCGTGGCCTCGGGCTGAGTGTCGTGGCCGAAGGCATCGAACACGCCCACCAAGCCGAACTTCTAGCGGACTCAGGCTACGAATTCGGGCAGGGATACTTGTGGCACAAGCCGATGCCAATCGCCGAGTTTCTTGCCTTGATCAACGAGTCGAAGGTGGCTCTTCCCGCGTAGGTTCGACTTCCCGTTCCACAGCCTCCGCCTCAGCCTCGGCGACGTACTCAGGATTGCGAGAGACGGTGGAGATACGCGTTCGCCCGATGCCTTTGAAGTCGTAGGTCCTTCGGATCTTACGAAGGACAAGGTCAGGCCTGTCTTCCATGGCTTGTGCTTGTTCACGAGCCAACGCAATCGCTCCAGGACGCGCTACAGAGCGGAGCCGAGCGGCGAGATTCACGGTTGCGCCGTAGACGTCACCACCCAAGTTGATCGTGTGCCCATAGGCGACACCCGAATGAGTCATCGGCATTGCGGGGACATCGCCAAGCACCGCGTTCAACTCAAGTACGGCATCAACAGCCATTTCAAGCGAATCTGCGACGAAAAGCACCTCATCGCCGATCAGCTTCACTACCCGAGCACCGTGTTCTGACAAGACGTCGAACGTTGCTGATTCGAACGCGTCCACAAGATCGGCAAGTTCACCGGCTCCAATCTCCAGGCCGAGGCGCGTAAACCCACTGAGGTCAACAAAGCCCACCGCTTGCATCGACTCCGTTGCATCGTCACGGAGCCGCGTGGCCAGAGCCGAACTGAGGTGCCTCCGCCACACGTAGGTGACAGCCGATTCCATGAGGTCGAGCACATCATCATCTGCCGCATCAATGATTGCGGCTAGACGCTCATGCGAGCTCAAGCCCGTGTCGGCACCAAGGCCGGCAAGAACTTCATCGAGAAGCTCGACCTGCGCCTCCGCAACCCGCGAGAAGGTCGATCCAAGGAGTCTGGCAAGGCGGAGCACGGACTCATCGCTCACGAGCCCTGCATCCTCAAGCGCTGCGATGCGGCGAACAATAGCGACATCGGCCGCGCCGAATCCTGGGGCATCAGGATCAAGCACGGCGAACCCCATCGCCCGCCACCAGCGAACCGTCCGTGCCGAATCCACACCAGTCTGACGCTCGATGTCGACGCGCCGCAGCGTCGGCGCGCTCAGGCGAACCAACCGATTCAAGTTTCTGTCTGGGCTGGCCTCAGTCACGGTGCGATCTCCACCGCGACAGTTGACCACAAAGACCTCGCCAACGGCGCCACGCGGCAGCGCTGCGCCGGGTCTCCGAGCAACGACGTGCCAATTCGCCTGCTGCAGTCGGGTACCATCGCAACACATGCTGTTGGCGCCTTTGCGTCCAACACGAATTCCTAAGGGGTAGGCAATGAAAACACGGGCAGCAGTACTTTGGGATGTGAACCAAGACTGGAAGATCGAGGAGGTAGAACTCGGCGAGCCGGGCCCCCGCGAAGTCCTCGTGAAGACAAAAGTTGCCGGGATGTGCCATTCCGACGAACACATGGTGACGGGCGACCTGTCCTTCGCGAACGAAGCTGCCATTGCAATGGGGATCGATCCAATGTTCCCACTGATCGGAGGCCATGAAGGCTCAGGCGAGGTCATCCAGGTTGGCCCTGGAGTCACCCATCTCGCAGTGGGCGATCACGTCGCTGTGTCGTTTATTCCAGCCTGCGGGAAGTGCCACTACTGCGCGAAGGGCCAGCAGATGCTGTGCGACCTTGGGGCAAAGGCCTTTACCAAGGGCATGATCTCCGACGGAAGAGACGCACACCACATCGGCGAGGAAGCAGTCAACACCTTCGCAAAGCTCGGCACGTTCAGCGAATACATGCTCCTCTCAGAGGATTCTGTAGTGAAGATCGACCAGGATCTCCCATTCCAAGCGGCCGCCTTGGTGAGCTGTGGCGTCGCAACCGGTTTCGGCTCAGCGATCAACCGTGCTGAGGTGAAGGCCGGCGACACCGTGGTGATCATTGGCTGTGGTGGCGTTGGCATGAATGCGGTGCAGGGAGCCGCTGTTGCAGGCGCGAAGCGGGTCATTGCAATCGATCCGATGGAATTCAAGCGCGAAAAGGCCATGGAGTTCGGCGCCACGCACACCTATGAGTCGATGGAGGAGGCCACCGGCGCGATTGGAGCCCTGACCTGGGGACGGATGGCCGACAGTGCCATCATCACCGTGGGGGTGGCCGA